>CAZPEW010000005.1:0-26646 GCA_964585695.1 uncultured Lachnospiraceae bacterium | reverse complement strand
CTATATTTTATGTAGGTTTAGAGTGATTATATTTTATATGTCCCAGCATGTCAATAGGTTTTAAACATTTTCTTTTCAATACTATAAACCATATGCTATGATAGGTTAAATACAGAAAATGCCCCGCTGTCTCTGCGGGGCATAGAATGAATGTCTATGAAAAGAGGTTATTATTATGCTGGTATCTACAAAAGGACGCTATGCACTGCGTGTCATGATTGATCTTGCAGAACATCAGGGCGATAATTATGTTCCGCTCAAGGAGATCGCCGGGCGGCAGAATATTTCCGAGAAATATCTCGAGGCCATCCTCAAGGTTCTGGTCCGCGAGCACATGCTGACCGGTCTCCGCGGCAAGGGAGGCGGCTACCGTCTCAGCAAAGCCCCGGAACAGTACACGGTCGGCAGCATTATACGTCTCACAGAAGGCGGCCTTACATCCGTAGCATGCCTGGAAACACCGGAAAACCAGTGCCCGCGTGCAGCTTCCTGCCGCACACTGCCGATGTGGCGCGAGTTTGACAAGGTTGTCAACAGTTTTCTGGACAGCTACACCATCCGCGACCTCATGGCCGGAACAGAAGCCGGAAATGATTATGTGATCTGATCAGAGCAGGCATGCTCCGCAGATTCCAGACTCTGCAGATTCGTAAAAAAATCCCCGGAAACACATGGTTTCCGGGGATTTCCTGTTCTGTTTCTTTTCTGGTCCTGAATTATCTCTTTGAGAACTGTGGTGCTCTACGAGCTGATTTCAAGCCGTACTTCTTTCTTTCCTTCATTCTCGGGTCTCTTGTAAGGAATCCTTCCTTCTTAAGAGCCGGTCTGAAGTCTGCATCCATCTCACAGAGAGCTCTGGAAATGCCGTGTCTGATGGCGCCGGCCTGTCCTGTATATCCGCCGCCGCGCACATTTACAAGGATATCAAGCTTGCCCTCATTCTGTGTTGTAACAAGCGGCTGTCTTACGATTGTCTTCAGTGTATCCAGTCCGAAGTACTCGTCGAGGCTTCTCTTATTAATGGTGATCTTACCTGTACCAGGCATAATGTAAACTCTTGCAACAGACTTTTTCCTTCTGCCTGTGCCGTAATTTCTATTTGTAGCCATTTAGATATCCTCCTTAAAATGTAAGCACTTCAGGCTTCTGTGCCTGATGCTTGTGATCTGGTCCGGCGTAAACGAATAATTTCTTATACATCTGTCTGCCTAACGGTCCCTTAGGAAGCATACCCTTAACAGCTAACTCGATGATCTTTTCAGGCTTCTTGTCATGCATCTCTCTGAAAGTGAACTCTCTCATACCTCCGATATACTCGGAATGTGTACGATAGATCTTCTGCTCGAGTTTCTTACCTGTTACTCTGATCTTTTCTGCATTTACAACGATTACATAATCGCCTGTATCAAGTGACGGTGTGAATGTCGGCTTGTTCTTTCCGCGCAGAACGGAAGCAATTTCTGATGTAAGACGTCCAAGAGTCTTACCGTCTGCATCTACTACATACCACTTTCTCTCAATAGTAGAAGCCTTTGCTACGTATGAATTCATAACAACCTCCTGTATTAAGGCTACTTACTCTGGTGTTCAATGCGTCTCCTGGTTAAGCCCGCAGCTTTGCTGGCGCTGATGCTCCGATCCGGATGACGTGGCCGCCTTACGGTGCCTACACTGATTTCAGTATTTAATGTAGCCCGAGCCTTTGGCTCTGCTGATAGTTACCTGCCGGAAGCGCAGAAAAGCCCTGTGCAAAGCGACAGCTCTAATAGTATAGAAGAAAGAGAAAGCGAAGTCAAGTGAAACTTATCAGCCCCGGCATGCTCATGTAGCACGACATAAAGAGTCGTGCTACATAAGCGGAAAGCATGCCGATCAGATGGCCTTCAGCCCCGGCATGCGTTGGGTAGCACGACATAAAGAGTCGTGCTACATAAGCCATGCTGCAATTTCGTCCAGGCGGTCGATTTCCAGGTCGATGAGCGGACGGACAGGACTCAGGTCATTCATGTCATGGATGCCGATGACTGTCATGCCGGCGGCGTGTGCGGATGTGATGCCATTGATCGAATCCTCGACGACGGCACATTCGGAGGGTTTGAGCCCAATCCGGTCTGCGCAGAGGAGGAATAGATCCGGAGCGGGTTTTCCGTGCTCCACAAGATTACCGTAGCCAAGGAAGTCGAAGTCCTCTGCCATGCCGGCCTTTGCGAGATAACGGTCAACCTGTGTCTGGATAGTGGAGGTACCGAGCGCTCTGCGGTAATTGTGCTCCTTAAGATAGGAAAAGAGCTCCTTCAGCCCCGGCTTCAGCGGCACACCGTCCCGGTCGATATATTTGAATACGCGGTCCATACGGTATCCGCGCTCCTCCAGATAGGAATACTGCGGATTAACGCCCTCAAAAATACGGGCGCCGTTCTGGAGAGATGCCCCGCGCATCCGGTCCAGCATAGCATCCGTAATGATATAGCCTCTCTCGCTCTGGAGCTCATACCAGCATTTCCGGTACAGCCGTTCCGTATCAAAGATAGTGCCATCCATGTCAAAAATAAAGCCGCGGAGCTTTGCCTTGTCAGCAGCACTGAATTTCTTCAGTTCCTGAATCATCTGTTTCCTCTTTCTGTACTGTCTCCGTAGTCAAGCTTCTGCAGCAGGAGTCCGTTTGCAGGGACGGTCGGGCCTGCAGCTGTACGATCCTTTTCTGCAAGAATTTCCGGGATATCCTCCGGTCTGCGCCTGCCGGTCCCGACCTGCAGAAGCGTGCCGACAATGATCCGTATCATATGGTATAAAAACCCGTTTCCGGAGATCCGGAAAGCTACGGAACCATCTGCGGAACCGGTAACTGAGATTTCATATATGGTCCGGACGGCATCGCCGTTATGTTCAAAAACCTGTGAATCCGGATTGACAAAGCTTGTGAAATCATGCTCGCCGACCAGATATTCTGCTGCCTCCTGCATCCTGGCAAGATCCAGCGGGTAGCTGTAGTGGTATCTGTAAAGCCGCTGCAGCGGATCCGGTATACGGTTGTTGTCAATCTGATAGAGATAGGTTTTGGTATGTGCGGTAAACCGCGGATGGAACTCCGGCGGCACCTCCTCTGACCCGAGGATGCGGATATCCGGCGGCAGATAGCGGTTTACAGCCGGCGCAAAGCGCGCGGTCGGAACAGAGCCTGCTGTATCAAATACAGCCACATTGCCTCTTGCGTGGACGCCGCTGTCTGTCCGGCTTGCGCCGGTAATCCGCGGTTTCTCCTCCGGGAGCAGCCTGGCAAGCGCCTCGTCCACCATTCCCTCAACAGACGGTCCGTTGTTCTGGATCTGCCAGCCGCAGTAATTGGTCCCATCGTATGCTATTGTCAGTCTGATCCGGCGCATCATGTATGCAAACTCCTTTTCTGTTCTGCCGCTGCATCCGCCGCATCGTCTCATCCGATCGGAATCCATCTGGATGCAAAGCATACCGCAAGATAAAAGAACAGTATGGCATATGCCCTTTTGTCTGCTGCCTTGTAGCGGAGCGGTTTCATTTTGGTACGTCCCTCGCCGCCGTGGTAGCAGCGGGCCTCCATTGCCATTGCAAGATCATTCGCCCTGCGGAATGCACTGATAAAAAGCGGCACCAGTATCGGCACCATGGCACGTGCTCTCTGCACAACATTCCCGCTCTCAAAATCTGCGCCTCTTGCCTGCTGTGCTTTCATGATCTTATCCGTCTCCTCTACGAGGATCGGTATGAAACGCAGTGCAATGGACATCATCATGGAAATCTCATGGATCGGCGCACCGATCCTTTTAAAGCACCCCAGTCCCTTTTCCAGACCGTCCGTCAGTTCGTTCGGCGTTGTGGTCAGCGTCATCAGTGACGAGCCCAGCACCAGAAGAATCAGGCGGAAGCCCATCATGAGCGCGATGCGCAGGCCCTCACGGGTCATCCGCAGGATCCAGAAGCGGAAAATGACCGTTCCCGGCGTCAGAAACAGGTTAAAGCTTACGGACAGAAGCAGAATCATCAGGATTCCCTTCAGTCCTCTTGTCATGAATTTAAACGGTACATGCGAGAGGCGGATACAGCCTGCCAGTGCAGCCGCACCGATGAGGTAGCCGATCCAGCTGTTTACAATAAAGAGAGACAGGAGATACAGCACCGTCGCCGAGAGCTTGACCCGCGGGTCAAGCCTGTGAATCGGCGAATCTACGGGAGAATACTGGCCGATTGTGATTTCACGGAACATCACTGCACCTCCCTTCCGGAAGCTGCTGCTTTATCTCCCCGGTACAGCCTGCAGATCGCTTCGCAGGCCTCCTCAACCGTATCGGGCCTGGTGGTGAGCGTAAAGCCTGCCGCACGGAGATCCCGGATCAGATAGCTCATCTGCGGTGCCCCGAGTCCCATATCCTCCAGCTCCTGGTAATGCGCAAAGATTTCCTCCGGCGTGCCCTGCATCCGGAGCTCTCCGTGATCCAGCACCAGCACCTGCTCTGCATATTTTGCGACATCATCCATGGAGTGCGATACCAGAATGATGGTCATTCCCTTATCCTCATGCAGTGTCCCGATCTGCCGGAAAAGGTCCTCTCTCCCCGCCGGATCCAGTCCTGCCGTCGGTTCATCCAGAATCAGTACCTCCGGCCGCATGGCAAGTACACCTGCAATTGCGACTCTCCGCTTCTGACCGCCGGATAACTCGAATGGAGACTGTTTCCAGTGCTTCTCATCCAGTCCTACCATCCGGAGCGCCCCCTCTGCCCGTTTCCTTGCCTCCTCCTCGGAGAGTCCCTGGTTCCGCGGTCCGAACATGACATCAGAAATAACATCCACTTCAAAGAGCTGGTATTCCGGATACTGGAAAACCAGTCCCACCTTAAAGCGGAGTGCCTTCATGTTAAAACTGCTGCTGTAAATGTTGACAAAACCGCCCTGCACAGGCTGTACTGCAGACTGTGCAGCAGATTGCACCGCAGATTCTGCTGCTGACTTTTCCGCACGCTGTGCCGCCGCAGGTACCGCATGCTTTTTACCTTTTTCCGGCGCAGCCTCCGGCATTGCCTCCCGGAAATTCACCTCAATGGTACCTTCATCCGCCTTCAAAAGGCCGTCCAGATGCTGTGTCAGCGTGGATTTGCCGGAACCGGTATGTCCGATAAACGCAACAAAGGAACCGCGCTGGATCTCAAAAGAAATATCCCTGAGCGCATAGCTCTCCATCGCAGTACCCTTCTGATAGATATGGCTGATATGATTTACCCGTATGATCGGATCCGTAATTGTAAAATGTGCAGGCCGCAGGATTGCGGCGCCATCTGCATCCGCCGTCACCGGCAGCAGTTTTTTCAGCTCCGAAACCAGTTCTCCGCGGGAGAGGATACCGTCCGGCAGCGAAAGTCCCTCCTGTATTAAGCGGAAGGAAAGCTCCGTCACCTCCGGGACATCCATACGGATTTCCTTCAGCTTCTCCACCTCGCTGAACACCTGCTTCGGCGTACCATCCATAACGACGCTGCCTCTGTCCATGACGATAATCCGGTTTGCATGGATAGTCTCCTCCATGTAATGCGTGATCAGGATAATGGTGACACCGGCTTTTTCATTAAGCTCCCGCACTGTACGGATGACTTCCTTCCTGCCGCTCGGATCCAGCATGGCTGTCGGTTCATCGAGCACGATGCACCTCGGGATCATCGCCATTGTGCCCGCAATTGCAACACGCTGCTTCTGTCCGCCGGACAGACGGTTCGGAGACTTCATCCGGTACATGGTCATATCAACGGCATCCAGCGCCTTGTTGACCCGTTCCCAGATTTCCTCAGTCGGCACGCCGATATTCTCCGGCCCGAATCCGACATCCTCCTCTACCACGGATGCAATGATCTGGTTGTCCGGATTCTGGAAAACCATCCCGGTTTCCTTGCGGATATCCCAGATTTTTGATTCATCCTTTGTATCCTTGCCGCCGACATAGATGGTGCCCTCCGTCGGCAGGTTAAGTCCGTTCAGGAGCTTTGCGAATGTTGATTTCCCGGAACCGTTATGCCCGAGGACGCAGACAAAGCTTCCCGCCTCAATTTCTATATTAAGATCGGTAAGAGCCCGGTTGGTCTCCACCACCTGATCGTTTTCATCTGTGCGGACATAATCATATGCCAGATGCAGTGCGTCAATTATTTTCAAATTCTTCCTCTTTCCATGGGCTCCCGGAGCTCAGTGTACCCACCTGCCGCTGGCATCGATCTGGAAACCGTCCACGCTTGTGCTGCGCGCAAGATAGCCGTAATTGTTTCCATTGCTCTCCGTCTGCGGGTAAAAATAATAATACTGCGGCTGATTGGATGTATCCGTCATGGTGATCCAGCCGGTCTTCATGACACCATTCACATCAAAATAGTAGGTTTTTCCGCCGATATCCGCTGTTGTGCCTGTATAGCGGGTACCTTCATCCGTGTTTCTGGCCGGATTCATATAGTACCAGTTACCGTCAAGATAAAGCCAGCCGACCTTCATATCGCCGTTGGACGGTTTGAAATAGTAATATCTTCCGTTTATCAGCTGCCAGCCGGTCTGCATGGCGCCATTCGTATCAAAGTGATACCAGAGTTCCTTCCATTTCAGCCAGCTGCCCGTAATCAGCTGCCCGTTCGGGTATTTGAAATACCAGATATTATTGTTCCGGAACCACCCGGCATCCGTCGTGGTATTTCCGCCCGACACTCCGGTCCCGGCGGCAGTTCCCTGGTCCACAAGCACTGCTGTATTGTATTTTCCGGTTCCGTTTGATTTATTGCTGTCATTGATGGAAAGCACATCCGAGGATGTTTCATCAGAAGTCTCTCCGTATTTTTCCTGTTCCGCTGTATATGGAATTGTACGCACCTCAAAAGTGTAGTCTCCCTCGCGGTCCATCCACGGGTAAAGATTGAGACTGCGTCCGTTGGTCTTGACAACAACCAGCCGCGAATTATTTCTGTAAAGCGAAACAGAATAATATCCGGAGGTGTTTTCCGGTGCCTCCCATACGGCAAGCCCTGTTGATGAGCCGCTCCATACCGGATTGTCCGGTGTTTCATACTGGCCCTTGACACCCTTTAAGGCAATGACCACACGCAGGGAATCATTGCTTTCTCTCGATGCACTGACAAAAGTACCGCCGGTCACGGAAACACTTGAGCTGCTGTAGCTGCCGGAAAAATAGTATTCGATTTCGTCTCCGTTGCTCAGATCCTTGTACTGTGAGGAAAGGTAGATTTCCACTTTGGGCGTGGAGCCTACCTTGAGAGAATTTACATTATCATACCAGTCCGCATCATCAACCTCGTACTGGTCATTGTCCGGAACCGTAAAATCTCCGCTGCTGACAGAAGGGATATCATCATCCGGATCAAGATCGCGCAGCGAGTCGCTCACCGTAATGTGTATGGATGTGATCTTGCGCTTTGTAGTTCCTGCGAATGCTGTACCTGCAGCCAGAACAGCCATCAGGCCCATTACTGCCAGCGCTGTCATACAGCGCAAAGTTCTGTTTGCTCTCATACTGTCTCCTTTACAGACGGAGACAATTCCTGCGGAATCATCTCTTTTGTCCTGCCCCTAACCTAATGACTAAGTATAGCAAAAAAAAGCTGTGCTCACAACCCTTGCGGACCATGAAGCACAGCTCTCTTTATCATATGCAGCTTAAACAAGTTCCAGAAGAACTTCCATTGCTGCATCGCCTTTTCTCAGACCAACCTTAACGATTCTTGTATAACCGCCGTTGCGTGAAGCATACTTTGGTGCATACTCATCAAAAAGCTTGTTTGCAATGTCGACCTTCTTGGTGTTTCTCTTCTGGCCGGCCTTTGCTGTCGGAACATTTGTAGGCACATAGGTTGAAGCATAAATCAGACGACGGGCAGCCAGTCTGGAAGCCTTGTCCTTCCTGATTGTCTTTTCAACTTCGTCATAAACAGTTGTCTTCTTGCCGTCAACAACTTCCTTCACACGCTTGCCGTCCTTGTCCTTGCGGGCAACCTTGGCCTTAACAGTAACCTCCTCGAAGTTATCCTTCTCCTTTACTGCAAGTGCAATGAGCTTCTCAACTTCCTTGCGGACTTCCTTAGCTCTTGCTTCTGTTGTGAAGATTCTGCCGTTCTCAAGAACAGCTGTTGTAAGGGAACGAAGCATAGCCTGTCTCTGGTTTGTACCTCTTCCCAATTTTCTGTAGAATGCCATAATTTTCTCCTTCTCAACTCACGTCGTGTTTCACCATAAAGTGACAGCGTCATGAGCCATATCGTGCTTTTTAGTCTTACCGGTATGTAATATGTTAAATTGATAAGCCTGTATCGCTGCAGCGCCGGGCGCTGCTTTGATCATTATTCTTCCTTTGTGGAAAGGCTCAGGTTTAATTCCTTCAGCTTTGCAAGAACTTCCTCAAGTGACTTGCGTCCGAGGTTTCTGACCTTCATCATATCCTCAGGTGTCTTTGAGCAAAGCTCCTGGACAGTGTTGATTCCGGCTCTCTTAAGGCAATTGTAAGAGCGGACACTGAGCTCAAGTTCATCGATATTCATCTCAAGAACTTTTTCTTTTCCGTCATCCTGCGGCGTAACCATGATTTCAGTATTCTGTGCATTGTCTGACAGATTAATGAAAAGGCTGAGATGCTCTGAGAGCACCTTTGCTGCAAGTGATACTGCATCGTCCGGAGCAAGCGTTCCGTTTGTAAATACATCAAGTGTAAGCTTATCATAATCGGTCATATTGCCGACACGGGTATTCTGCACTGTCATATTTACACGTTCTACAGGTGTATAGATAGAATCAACCGCAATCGTTCCGATCGGAAGATCATCTGACTTGTTTCTGTCTGCACCTACATAGCCTCTGCCCTTTGTAATGGTAATTTCCATGTAGAGCTTTGCATCCTTGCCTGAAAGTGTAGCGATTACCTGATCCGGATTCATGATCGATACCTCGGAATCAACCTTGATATCCGAAGCACGAACAACGCCTTCACCGGTATAATCGATATATGCAACCTTCGGGTCGTCGGAGGACGATGTGTTCTTAATTGCGAGATTCTTTAAATTCATGATGATCTCGGTTACATCTTCTTTAACTCCCGGAATAGATGAGAACTCATGAGAAACTCCATCAATCTTTACCTGGCTAACTGCTGCGCCAGGCAGAGATGAAAGCATGATTCTCCTCAGTGAATTGCCAAGAGTTGTTCCGTAACCTCTTTCCAGCGGTTCGCATACGAACTTGCCGTACTTCTGATCATCCGAAATTTCAACAATCTCAATGTTTGGTTTTTCAAAATCGAACATGCAATGCCTCCTTTATTGCAGGCTAATTATTTACTATACAACTCGACGATAAGCATCTCGTTGACAGGAACGTCAATTTCTTCTCTGGCCGGAGACTGCTTGATGGTTGCCTTAAGCTTCTCCTGATCCATATCAAGCCATGCCGGAACCATTCTTCCGTTTGTAACCTCAAGGATGTCCTTGAATCTCTGCATGGTCTTTGCCTTTTCCTTGATCTCAACAACATCGCCGGCCTTTACAATGTAGCTTGGAATGTTAACGACACTTCCGTTAACTGCTACAAGTCTGTGTCCGACAATCTGTCTTGCTTCTCTTCTTGTACGGGCAAGGCCCATTCTGAAGATAACATTATCAAGTCTTGACTCGAGGAGAACCATCAGATTCTCACCGGTCTGTCCATTCATTCTCTCAGCCTTTGCATAGTAATTTCTGAAAGGCTTCTCAAGAACGCCGTAAATGAACTTGGCCTTCTGCTTCTCGCGGAGCTGCATGCCATACTCACTTATTTTACGTCTCTGGTTCTTGAGCTGTCTGTTTGACTTTTTGTCAATTCCCAGGAATACAGGGTCAAGTCCGAGTGACCTGCATCTTTTAAGTACAGGAACTTTATCTACTGCCATATTTTCCTCCTAATAATATTATCAGAATTAAACTCTTCTGCGCTTTGGCGGACGACATCCGTTATGCGGAACCGGTGTTACATCCTTGATTGATGTTACTTCCAGACCATTTGCCTGAAGTGCACGAATTGCTGCTTCACGTCCGGAACCTGGTCCCTTTACCATTACATCCACATACTTAAGTCCATGCACCAAAGCTGCTTTTACAGCAGTTTCAGCAGCCATCTGAGCTGCATATGGAGTAGATTTTCTTGAACCTCTGAATCCCAGACCGCCGGCACTTGCCCAAGAAAGAGCATTACCCTGTGCATCCGTCAATGTAACAATCGTATTATTGAAAGATGACTGAATATGTGCCTGTCCGCGTTCAACGTTTTTCTTTACGCGCTTTTTTGTCACTCTTTTACCAGTTGACTTAGCCATATTTAAACTAACCTACTTTCCTAATATTACATCTTCCTGTGTTTAAAACATGAAGATCACAACAGTTACTTGCTGTTCTAACGATACAGCGAATGTTACCGAAGCAATTACTTCTTCTTATTAGCAACGGTCTTTCTTGGTCCCTTACACGTTCTGGCATTGGTCTTTGTTTTCTGACCTCTGGCCGGAAGTCCTCTTCTGTGACGAATTCCTCTGTAGCATCCGATTTCCTGCAGTCTCTTGATGTCAAGAGCAACTTCTCTTCTCAGATCACCCTCTACCTCATGGTGCTCTGAAATGTAGATCGCAAGATCCTTGATTTCGTCATCTGTCAGATCCTTTACACGTGTGTCAGGATTAACGCCTGTTGCCGCAAGAATCTTGTCTGCGCTTGGTCTGCCAATTCCATAAATGTAGGTCAAACCAATCTCAATACGCTTCTCTCTCGGTAAATCGACACCTGCAATACGAGCCATTTTTGTTTCCTCCTGTTAAGTTTTAACCTTGTCTCTGCTTGTGCTTAGGGTTTTCGCAGATAATTCTGATAGAGCCTTTGCGCTTGATAAACTTGCACTTCTCGCAAATAGGCTTTACTGATGATCTTACCTTCATAGTAAATTCCCCTTTCTAAAAACCATTTTGAACAAAGTTGCCGTATTATTCTAGCAAAACCGGCAACAAATGTAAAGTACTTTTTTATTTATCTCTCCAGATAATTCTGCCCTTGGAAAGGTCATACGGTGAAAGCTCAATGGTAACCTTATCGCCCGGAAGAATTCTGATGTAATTCATTCTGAGCTTTCCGGAAATATGCGCCAGCACCTGATGTCCGTTTTCAAGTTCCACCTGGAACATGGCATTCGGAAGTTTTTCAATTACCGTACCGGTAATTTCAATAACGTCTGATTTTGACATTCGGTTCTCCTTCTTACTTATATTAATTATTTCACGAGACTCAGGATTTCAGGTCCGTTGTCTGTAATGAGAATTGTGTTCTCATAGTGGCAGGAAAGCTTTCCGTCCTTTGTTACTACGGTCCAGTCATTGTCAAGTACTCTGACTTCCTTGGAGCCCTCAGTAATCATCGGCTCTATTGCCAGCGTCATACCGGCCTGCAGCAGCGGTCCCTTGTGCTTCATCGGGAAATTCGGAACTTCCGGATCCTGATGGACCTCTGATCCGATGCCGTGTCCTACATACTCCTCCAGAACACCGTACCCTGCGGCATAATTGTAATTTCCGATGGCAGAGCAGATATCATTCAGATGATTCCCGGGAACTGCCTGCTCGATGCCCTTGAAAAAGCTTGCCTCACAGGTTCTGATCAGCTTTTCTGCTTCCGGAGATACCTTGCCTACCGGCCATGTCCTTGTTGCGTCGGAATGATACCCGTGATAACAGGTTCCTATATCAAAGGAAACAATATCTCCCTCTTTTAAAATCCTGTGTCTGCTCGGAATTCCGTGGATGACCTCTTCATTTACGGATATGCAGCAGGCTGCAGGGAAATCGTAAAGATGAAGGAAGCTCGGTGTACATCCGTATTTGCGGATGATGCCCTCGGCATAATCGTTCAGCTCCATGGTGCTGAGTCCGGGAGCAACTTTCTCTCCGAGTCTGTTGTGTACCTCGGAGAGAACCTTGCCGGCCTCACGCATCAGTTCTATTTCATGTTGCGTTTTAATTTCTATCATTCTGCTTTTCTTTCTTATTGATTACTTGTCAAGGATTGAAACAACATCAGCGAATACTTTTTCAAGATCCTGTGTGCCGTCAATCTCCCGTAATACGCCGGCTGTCCTGTAATACTGGATCAGCGGTTCTGTCTGCTCATGATAAACATTCAGACGGTCCTGCACTGTCTCCGGCTTGTCATCCGAACGGATGATCAGCTCGGTACCGCACTTGTCGCAGATACCCGGTTTTGCAGGCGCTGCGTAAACCAGATGATAGGTTGCGCCGCACTTCGGGCAGGTTCTTCTTCCGCTCATTCTCTTGACAATTGCCTCATCCGGCACCTCAATATCAATTGCGTAGTCGATTCTGCTTCCCATTTCCTTTAATGCAGCGGTCAGGCTCTCCGCCTGCGGAATGGTGCGCGGAAAACCATCCAGTACATATCCGTTCCTGCAGTCGTCTTCACCGATCCGGTCAAGGAGCATACCGATTGTTACTTCGTCCGGTACCAGCTCGCCCTTGTCAATGAAGCCTTTTGCTTTCTTTCCAAGTTCCGTGCCGCCCTTGATGTTTGCGCGGAAGATATCTCCGGTGGAAACATGCGGGATGCCATACTTATCTGCTATCTTGATTGCCTGAGTGCCCTTACCGGCACCAGGAGCTCCTAACATCACTATCTTCATACTGACGCTCCAGTCTCTGAATACTCAGTTTATGGGTAGGCTTCTCTAACGAGCAAATGCCTCCTCTAACGAGGAGGCTTTGTATAACATATTTTTAATTATCCAGAAATCCCTTGTAGTTTCTTACTACCATCTGTGATTCCACTGCCTTCACCGTTTCAAGTACTACACCTACAATAATGATCAGTGAAGTTCCCGAGAAAGAAATACGGCTTACAGAGAAAAGTCCGGATACCACGATAGGTATCACCGCAACTATTGTAAGGCCTGCAGCACCGATAAAGATGATATAGGTAAGAATGTTATCCAGGTAATCGCTGGTCGGCTTGCCTGGGCGTATGCCCGGGATGAAACCGCCCTGCTTCTTCATGTTGTTTGCAACTTCAAGCGGATTAAAGGAAATTGAAGTATAGAAATAAGCAAAGAAGATAAGAAGTGCGATGTAAATGACAAGTCCGATCGAGTAGATCGGCTGTGACGGTTTACACCAGCTTCCGGAATTCAGCATCATCAGGATCTTGCCGCCGACCGTTGAGTAGTCAACCTTCAGAATCTGTCCGATTACGACCGGCATGGTCATAAGGGAAGAAGCAAAGATAACCGGCATAACGTTGGCCGTATTCACCTTTAACGGAATTGTGGAGGACTGTCCGCCGACAAGTCCCCTTCCCTGCACTCTCCGTGAGTACTGAACCGGAATGCGGCGTTCTGCATCATTCAGTATTACGACGAATGCTACCATCGCAACGATGACAGCAACGATTATGGTTGCTCTTACCACCTTTGTTGCAACGTTTCCTTCGCTCAGGAATTTAATAAACAATGTCTGAAAATCCTGCGGCATGGAGGACAGAATATTGAAAAGGAGGACCAGGGAAATACCATTTCCGATTCCCTTATCAGTAATCTCTTCACCAATCCACATCAGAAGTGCGGAACCAGCCGTCATAGCTACAACTGCAATGGCAATCCCTGCAATCTTTCTGATTGTACTCGCACCGGCATAACCGATCAGAAGTCCGTTTCCGCCAAATCCGATAGCCATTGCAAGAGACTCAATAAGAGAAAGTCCGATGGTTACGTATCTGGTGTACTCCGTCAGCTTCTTTCTTCCCTCTTCACCATCGTTCTGCATTTCTTCAAGTGCAGGAATTGCTACTGTGAGCAACTGGATGATGATGGATGAAGTGATGTAAGGGGTAATGGACAAGGCGAAGATCGACAGCTGCTCGAAAGAGCCGCCGGTCATCGTATTGAACCATCCGAATGCATCATTATTCTGCATGCTGCTGAACAACTCAGAGAAATATTTCGAGTTTACACCCGGAATAGGAAGATTCGATCCAAACCGTATTACTACGAGCATTAGGAAAACGAATAAGAGTTGATTTCTTAAATCCTTTACCTTAAATGCATTTAGTAATGACTTGAACATCAGATCACCTCACAGGTTCCGCCTAAAGCTTCAATCTTTTCCTTGGCTGATGCGGAGAAGGCGCTTACCTTAACGTTAAGCTTCTTTGTAAGTTCGCCATTTCCGAGGATCTTGACACCGTCATACATTTTCTTGACAATGCGCTTCTCAATTAATGCCTGAACAGTTACATCATCGCCGTCATTGAATCTAGCTTCAAGAACAGAAAGATTAACTCCTGTGATTTTCTTTGTATTAAGATCAGTAAAACCTCTCTTAGGAAGACGTCTGTAAAGAGGCATCTGACCGCCTTCAAAACCTGGTGCCGGTGCTCCTGAACGAGCCTTCTGGCCGTTCATGCCCTTGCCTGCTGTCTTGCCGTTTCCGGATCCGTGGCCGCGTCCGCGTCTGAAGTTCTTGGACTGAACGGAACCCTCTGCCGGTCTTAAATTAGCTAACTCCATAGTCTGCCTCCTTAGATTTCTTCAACTTTAACCAGGTGATTGACTCTCTGAATCATTCCCTTGGTTGTGCTGTCGTTAGGGAGCTCTACTGACTGACGGATCTTCTTGAGTCCAAGTGCCTGTACAGTAGCTCTCTGCTTAGGGATAGCTGCGATTGGAGACTTTACTAACGTAATCTTTAACTTATCTGCCATTTCTCTACCCTCCCAGTTAACCTGTGATCTCGGCTACAGTCTTGCCTCTTAAAGCAGCGATCTGCTCCGGAGTCTTCATGGATGTAAGTCCCTGAAGTGTAGCGAGAACTACATTGGTCTTGTTGTTGGAACCTAATGACTTGGTACGAATGTTTCTGATACCTGCGAGCTCCAGTACAGAACGTGCAGGACCGCCGGCGATGATACCGGTTCCTTCAGGAGCCTTCTTAAGAAGAACTGTAGAAGAACCGAACTTTCCTACATAGTCATGCGGAACAGACTTCTCATCATTTACACAAACAGCAACCATGTTCTTAACAGCAGCTTCTCTGCCTTTTCTGATTGCCTCAGGAACCTCAATTGCCTTGCCCAGGCCGGCTCCAACGTGGCCATTGCCGTCTCCAACTACTACGAGAGCTGAGAATCTCATGGTACGTCCGCCTTTTACAGTTTTCGCAACATGCTTGATGGCAACGACGGTGTCGTTTAATTCTAACTGATTTGCATCAATTTTTTCACGCTTCATCTTGCTTGTCTCTCCTCCCGATTAGAATTGAAGTCCGGCTTCTCTTGCAGCATCTGCAAGTGCCTTGACTTTACCATGATAAAGGAAACCGCCTCTGTCGAATACAACAGCTGTAATTCCCTTGGCAAGTGCCTTTTCAGCCACTGCCTTTCCAACATACTGAGCAGCCTCTACTGTATCTGTCTGCTCAAGCTTTGCATCCTTGTCTAATGTTGATGCAGCTACCAGTGTGTTGCCGGCTACATCATCAATGATCTGTGCATAGATATGCTTGT
The DNA here is from genome assembly GCA_964585695.1 of uncultured Lachnospiraceae bacterium. Classification (GTDB taxonomy): domain Bacteria; phylum Bacillota; class Clostridia; order Lachnospirales; family Lachnospiraceae; genus Oribacterium. The sequence continues at coordinate 11,056 of CAZPEW010000005.1, read as the reverse complement.
CAGATCTGAAAACGGAAAGACGAGGTCTCTCTGGAGTACCAGAAAAACGGTTTCTGAGTCTTTCGTGCTTCTTCTGACGAAGTTCAGCTTTATTATTCTTGCTAACCATTTCACTTTCCTCCTATTTATTTCTTACCGGTCTTGCCGACCTTACGTCTGATGGTTTCCTCAGAATACTTGATTCCCTTGCCCTTATAAGGCTCCGGTCCTCTCTTGCTTCTGATCTCTGCTGCATACTGTCCAACTTTTTCCTTGCTGATTCCTCTGACATAAATTACGTTCTGTCCGTCAAGAACAGTCTCAATGCCATCCGGATCCTCCATAGGAACAAGATGTGAGTATCCAAGTGTAAGAGTAAGGGTCTTGCCCTGCTTTGCAGCTCTGTAACCTACACCATTGATTTCAAGCTTCTTCTCAAAGCCCTTTGTTACACCGTCAACCATGTTGCTGATCAGTGCTCTTGTAAGTCCGTGAAGGGACTTCTCTTTCTTTTCATCATTCGGTCTTGTAACAACAATGTGACCGTCTTCCTGCTTAATAGTGATTTCAGCAGGGAAGGTTCTCTCAAGTGTGCCCTTAGGTCCCTTGACAGAAACTACATTGCCGTCTTTAAGCTCAACCGTAACGCCCTCTGGGATTGCGACCGGCAGTTTTCCGATACGTGACATATTCTGTCTCCTCTCTTAAATTCTCAGTTTAGTAACTGTTTTCAGATTGTATAATTACCAGACAAATGCGAGAACTTCGCCGCCGACACCCTTGGCTCTTGCTTCTCTATCTGTCATAACACCCTGATTTGTAGAAATAATAGCGATACCAAGACCGCCAAGTACCTTAGGCATATCTTCCTTACCGGCATAAACACGGAGGCCCGGCTTGGAAATCTTTCTGATGCCGCCGATGATCTTATCGTTCTTTGTCTGGCCATACTTCAGGGTCATCTTGATGTCCTGGAATTTGCCGTTCTCAACCATCTCATACTTTGCAACATAGCCTTCATTAACAAGAATGTCAGCGATTGCAACCTTCATCTTGGAAGAAGGAATTAAAACAGTGTCATGCTTTGCAGTATTGGCATTACGAATTCTTGTAAGCATATCTGCGATTGGATCACTCATACTCATGATTACGGATATCCTTTCTGTGTAAAGACAAGCGAAAATCTGAATTGATCCATCGCGCAAGCTCGCTTGCAGGCGATGCGATCAAGGAAGATTTTCATTTGACGCGCAGGTAAATCGAATCTTTGCGGTAAGCTCCGCTTACAAGCAAAGATGAGATTGAACAAGCGGCAACGGGATCGAAGATCCCGGAGCTTGTCCGGAGGTATTTCCGGAACTGTTTCCGGCAACGGGATCGAAGATCCCGGAGCTTGTTGTTTACCCGGCGGCAGCGGAACAGCATGTTCCGTGCCTGTCTGTTAAAATGTTTATCTCCACCCGCTCTCGCGGGGCAGAATCGTGCTGTTTACCAGGATGCTTTCTTAACTCCGGGAATCTCACCCTTGTAGGCTAACTCACGGAAGCAGATACGGCAAATGCCATACTTCTTAAGAACGCTGTGTGGTCTTCCGCAGATCTTGCATCTTGTATATTCTCTTGTGGAGAACTTGGCAGGACGGGCCTGCTTGATTTTCATTGAAGTCTTTGCCATCTTTCCCTCCGATTATTTAGCGAACGGCATATTGAACAGTGTCAGAAGCTCTCTAGCCTCTTCGTCAGTCTTTGCAGTTGTAACGAAGATGATGTCCATTCCTCTAACCTTGTCTACCTTATCGAATTCGATCTCAGGGAAGATGAGCTGCTCTTTGATGCCGAGTGCATAGTTGCCTCTGCCATCAAATGCATTTGGATTTACTCCTCTGAAGTCTCTTACACGAGGAAGTGCAAGATTGATCAGTCTGTCAGCAAACTCATACATCTTCTCGCCGCGCAGTGTAACCTTGCAGCCGATCGGCATGCCCTCTCTGAGTTTGAAGTTTGCAACTGACTTCTTGGCCTTTGTTGTTACTGCATGCTGACCTGTGATATTCTCAAGGTCTCTTACAGCTGCGTCAAGAACCTTGGAATTTTCCTTAGCTTCTCCAACGCCCATATTGATAACAATCTTATCAAGCTTTGGGATTTCGTTTACATTCTTGTAACCGAACTTCTTTACCATAGCATCCTTATACTCGCTATTATAAAGGTCTTTTAATCTAGCCATTTTGAATTCCTCCTTTCTATCAGCCTACTACCTTGCCGGTCTTCTTTGCTACTCTTACCTTCTTGCCATCTTCTACCTTGAAACCAACACGTGTAGCCTGTCCGTCAACAACCAGCATAACGTTGGATGCATCGATTGCAGCTTCCTTATGAAGGATGCCGCCCTGCACGTTGCCCTGATTCGGCTTCTGATGCTTTGTTACCATATTGCAGCCCTCAACGACTACCTTATTGGTTGCAGGATCAAAGGATAAAACCTTTCCCTGCTTTCCATTGTCCTTACCGGCAATGATCTTGACCATATCGTCTTTCTTAATTCTACGCATCTCATCGCCTCCTTATAATACTTCCGGTGCGAGGGAAACGATCTTCATGTAACCATGATCACGAAGCTCTCTTGCAACCGGCCCAAAGATACGTGTACCCATAGGAGAGTTATAAACATTCAGAATAACAGCAGAATTCTCAACAAACTTTATAAAGATGATGATCCATTTAAAACATTAACTGACGATCAAAAAAATAATCTCATAAAACTTGATGTAGCTGCCGTCCTTTCTGCGCTCGCCGTCTACTGTTCTTACAACAACAGCCTTGACAACGTCGCCCTTCTTAACCTGGCCGCCCGGGATTGCATCCTTAACGGAAGCAACGATGACATCACCGATTGCGGCATATCTTCTAGTTGAGCCGCCCATAACGCGGATGCAAAGAAGCTCTCTTGCACCTGTGTTATCAGCAACTCTTAATCTACTTTCCTGCTGAATCATATATGCTCCTTCCCTGCTCCTGAATTATTTAGCCTTCTCAACTACCTGAATCAGTCTCCATCTCTTTGTCTTTGACAGAGGTCTTGTAGCCATAACCTTAACAGTATCGCCCTCGCCTGCTTCGTTATTCTCGTCATGAGCATAAATCTTAACGGTTCTCTTAACGATCTTACCAATTACAGGATGCTTAACGTGATCTTCGATGGCGATAACGATGGTCTTATCCATCTTTGCACTTACGACCTTACCGGTACGTGTTTTTCTCAGATTTCTCTCCATTGTTTATCTCCTCTCACGCATTGGCTTTCTCAGTGATAACTGTCTGAATCCGCGCGATGTTCTTACGAACTTCTGTGATCCTTGCTGTATTATCAAGCTGATTCGTAGCATTCTGGAATCTCAGATTGAAAAGCTCCTTCTTTGCAGATACAAGCTCATCATTTAACTGCTCCTGCGTTTTAGCCTTTAACTCGTCTAAGTAAGTATTCTTCTTCATTAGTTATCACCGCCTTCCAAATCAGCCTTGGAAACGATCCTGCAAGTGCAAGGTAACTTGTGACTTGCAAGTCTTAATGCTTCCTTCGCCTCGTTTTCAGGAACGCCGGCAATTTCAAACATTACTCTTCCCGGCTTAACAACAGCAACCCAATATTCAACAGCGCCTTTTCCGGAACCCATACGAACTCCAAGAGGCTTAGCAGAAATCGGCTTGTCTGGGAAAATCTTGATCCAAACCTGACCACCACGCTTGATATATCTTGTAAGTGCAACTCTGGCTGCCTCGATCTGGTTTGACTTGATCCAGCAAGGCTCGGTTGCTACGATACCATACTCACCGTTGGAAACCTTGTTTCCCTTGTGAGCAGCACCCATCATGGAACCACGGAACTGCTTACGGAATTTTGTTCTCTTAGGCATTAACATAGTTATTTCTCGCTCCCTTCCTTATTTTTCCTGGTAGGAAGTACCTCGCCCTTGTAGACCCATACCTTAACACCAAGTCTGCCATATGTTGTAGCAGCCTCAGCGAAGCCATAGTCGATATCAGCTCTTAATGTCTGAAGTGGGATGGTGCCTTCACTGTAGAATTCTCTTCTGGCGATATCAGCGCCGCCAAGACGTCCGCCGACGGATGCCTTGATTCCGAGAACACCTGACTTCATGGTTCTGGACATAGCCTGCTTCATCGCTCTTCTGAAGGAAACACGGTTCTCAAGCTGCTGTGCGATAGACTCTGCTACAAGCTGAGCATCACGGTCAGGTCTCTTGATCTCCTTGATATCGATGAATACGTTCTTGCTTGTGAGCTTCTGAACTTCTGCTCTCAGCTTCTCGATCTCTGCGCCGCCCTTGCCGATTACGAAACCAGGCTTTGCTGTGTAGATGATTACACGTACCTTGTCGTTTGCTGTTCTCTCAATATCAATCTTGGAAATATTCGCCGCATAAAGTTTCTTCTTCAGGAACTTTCTGATGTTGTAGTCCTCAACAAGTGTATCTGAGAAGTGCTGCTTGTCAGCATACCACTTGGAATTCCAATCTTTAATGACGCCGACTCTCATGCCGTGCGGATTAACTTTCTGTCCCATTTATATGCCTCCTCACTTTCTCTCATCCAAAACAACTGTGATATGAGAACTTCTCTTCAGGATTCTGTATGCTCTGCCCTGTGCTCTCGGATGAATTCTCTTCATGGTAGGAGCATCGTTTGCAAAACATTCAGCGACATAAAGTTTATCTCTTGACATGTTGTTGTTGTTTTCTGCATTCGCAGCAGCTGACTCAAGAAGCTTTTTAACCAGTGATGAAGCGTATCTTGGGTTATATGTCACAATACCGATTGCTTCTGCAAGCCCTTTGCCTCTTACGGCATCAAGTACGAAGCAAGCCTTCTGTACGGATACTCTTGCATAAGAAAGAGTTGCTGAAGGTCTTGTATCTTTATTTAAATTTCTTTCTCTCTTGATTTGAGATCTATGACCTTTTGACATTTTTCATGTCCTCCTTTCAATTATGCTTTTGCGGTAGCGGTTTTCTCATCATTATTGCCATGATGTCCGTGGAATGTTCTTGTAACAACGAACTCTCCAAGCTTGTGGCCTACCATATCCTCTGTAACATATACCGGTACATGCTTTCTTCCGTCATGAACTGCGATCGTATGACCAACAAATGACGGGAAGATTGTAGAACGACGAGACCAAGTCTTGATGACAGCCTTGTTTCCTGCGGCATTCATTGCATCTACAGCCTTAAGTAAGCTCTGGTCCGCAAACGGTCCTTTTTTAACTGAACGTGCCATTTCTCTTTCTCCTCCTCAATTATTTGATGGCTCTACCATCACGTCTTCTAACGATAAGCTTGTTAGAGCTCTTCTTCTTGTTTCTGGTCTTAAGACCAAGTGCTGGCTTGCCCCAAGGTGTACAAGGTCCCGGTCTTCCGACAGGTGCCTTACCTTCTCCACCTCCATGAGGATGGTCATTCGGGTTCATAACTGAACCGCGGACTGTAGGACGGATGCCCATATGTCTCTTTCTGCCGGCCTTGCCGAGGTTGATCAGGTTGTGATCGCCGTTGCCTACAACACCCATTGTTGCACGGCACTCGATCGGAACCATTCTCATTTCGCCTGACGGAAGACGAAGTGTTGCATACTTGCCTTCCTTGGCCATCAGCTGTGCTGCATTTCCTGCGGAACGGACCATCTGTGCGCCCTTGCCAGGAATCAGCTCGATTGCGTGGATTTCAGCACCAACCGGGATCTTGGAAAGAGGAAGACAGTTGCCGATTCTTGCCTCAGCTGCCTCACCGCTCATGATCTTCATTCCGTCTGTCAGACCTGTAGGAGCAAGGATATAAGCCTTGGAACCGTCTGCATAGGAGATCAGTGCGATGTTTGCTGTTCTGTTAGGATCGTACTCGATACCGATTACTGTACCGACAATACCGTCCTTTGTGTTTCTCTTGAAATCAATGATTCTGTATTTCTGTCTGTTGCCGCCGCCGTTGTGACGGACAGTGATCTTACCCTGATTGTTTCTGCCGGCATTCTTCTTGTTCTTCTCAAGAAGAGATCTCTCTGGAGTCGTTTTGGTAACTTCAGCAAAATCGGAGCCGGTCATGTTTCTTCTCGAAGGTGTATAAGCATTATATGTTCTAATACCCATGACATTTTCTCCTTATAATGTATGTGTCACGTATAATTGAGAAATTTTTTCACGTGACTGGTTTCTGCAGAATCGCTCTCTGCGGATCGGTGCCGCGTCAGAAGGCGCGGGCAGGTTCATTAAAGACCTGCAAATACCTCGATATCCTTTGAATCCGCTGTCAGTGTAACGATTGCCTTCTTCTGCTTGGCAGTCTTTCCCAGAACTGCTCCTCTTCTCTTTGTCTTTCCGTCAAGAGAAATGGTATTGACAGCCTTAACCTTGGTGCCGTCGAACATTCTCTCTACAGCTTCCTTGACCTGTGTCTTGGTAGCTTCCGGATTTACAAGGAAGGTATATTTCTTGCTGGTCATCTCACCCATAGACTTCTCGGTGATAACCGGACGAAGGATTACGTCGTAATATTTAAGATCTGCCATTATGCGTATACCTCCTCGATCTTCTCAAGTGCTGCCTTTGTAGCAACAACTGTCTGATACTTCATAACATCGTATACATTCAGCTCATTAACCTGTGCTGTCTTTACAGAAGCGATGTTTCTTGCAGAAAGAACTGCATTCTTGTCATTGGAATCAAGAACTACGAATGCCTTCTCAACCTTAAGAGCATCCAGAACTGCCTGGAAATTCTTGGTCTTGATGCCGTCGAACTTGAGCTCGTCAACAACGATCAGTCTGTTCTCATTTACTGCATTTGTAAGAGCGGATTTAAGAGCTGCTCTCTTCTCTTTCTTATTTAATGTAATTGTGTAGTCTCTAGGAACCGGTGCGAATACAACTCCGCCGCCCTTCCACTGCGGTGCTCTGATGGAGCCCTGTCTTGCGTGGCCAGTGCCCTTCTGCTTCCAAGGCTTTCTGCCGCCTCCGGAAACTTCTGCACGTGTCTTAGCCTTCTGTGTTCCCTGACGCTTGTTTGCAAGCTGTGCAACTACCGCGAGATGAAGAAGGTGCTCATTAATCTCAACTCCGAAAATGGCATCATTGAGATCCATCTTGCCAACTTCCTTACCTTGCATATCATATACAGATACGTTAGCCATTTATGTGTTCCTCCTTTCCGTCTCAGCCCTTAACAGCTTCTCTAACTGTGATCAGTGCCTTCTTAGGTCCTGGAACTGCGCCCTTAACCAGCAGAAGGTTATTCTCAGTATCTACCTTTACAATGGTAAGATTCTGTGTTGTGACCTTAACTGATCCCATGTGTCCCGGCATTCCTTTGCCCTTGAATACACGTGATGGTGTAGATGATGTACCGTTAGAACCTGCATGACGGTGGAACTTTGAGCCATGGCCCATCGGTCCTCTGTGCTGACCGAATCTTCTGATTGCTGACTGATATCCTTTACCCTTTGAAATAGCGGTAACATCTACCTTGTCGCCCTCAGCAAAGATGTCTGCCTTGATCTCATCCTTAACCTTGTAATCATCACTGTTCTCAAATCTGAACTCTCTTACAAATCTCTTGCAGGAAACCCCAGCCTTATCGAACTGTCCCTTAACCGGCTTCGAAACAAGCTTCTCTCTCTTGTCCTGGAAACCAACCTGAACTGCCTTGTAACCGTCGTTCTCTTCTGTCTTAACCTGTGTAACAACACAAGGACCAGCCTGAAGTACAGTTACTGGAATCAACACGCCGTCTGCATCCCAGATCTGTGTCATTCCTACTTTTGTTGCTAAAATAGCTTTCTTCATGTGTTCTCCTTTCTACAGCGGAGCATTTCTGCTCATACTAGAATCATTTCTGCTTCATCTTGATATCGACAAAAACGCCTGCTGGCATTTCCAGTCTCTGAAGAGCATCCATTGTCTTCTGGTTAGGACTGATAACGTCGATAAGTCTCTTGTGGGTTCTCTGCTCAAACTGCTCTCTGGAATCCTTGTACTTGTGTACGGCTCTCAGAATTGTAACAACTTCCTTTCTAGTAGGAAGAGGTACCGGTCCGGAAACCTGTGATCCTGTCTTCTTGCAGTTCTCCACAATCTTTGCGGCTGATTCATCCACGAGTGTGTGATCATAAGCCTTCAGTGTGATTCTCATTACTTGACTTGCCATAAAAAAAGTCGCCTCCTATCGGAAATTTGACGATAAGTTGGTGACTGTACACGTAACCGTGTGTGTCCTTTTATTTACACACACAATCCATCTGCTGTTTGATGGATTTAAATTGTAGTACAGTGACCTGCCGTCAGTTTAGTAACTTGACATTCGCTCCGCGAAGTTATCTTTTCTGCCTTATACTCTCGTTTTTCGGCGGAAGAGCAATCTCCGTTTCAATGCTATCATGTCACAGCCCTACTACGATAACACAGAGGGGATTTGATTTCAAGAGAATTTTCATCGAAATTGTACTAAATTAAATACAATCTTCGAAATTTAAACCCAGCCGTGCGTATCGGAGTACAGAACGGTATTTTACTATAGGATCCGGGATTTTGCAAGGGAATAATGCAGACCGCTGAATTCTGCAAATAAAAAACCGCAGCGCTTGTCTTAAGCGCTGCGGCCTGCAATCAGGTTCTTTCTTATATTATACCTGCTGTACTGCCGTACCGGCGTTCCTGTCAGTTAAAGATCATCCGTATCAATTTCCGGTCCTGCTGCGGTAAAGGACTCGAATGTATCACCGTTGTAATTCTCCGGTGCTCCGGAAGAGCTCGTATTCATGATGTTTCCGTCGGCATCCTTTAGCTTTGTCTTGTTTTTCATGACAAATCCGCTCTGGTTGACAACGTACTGCTCTCCGTCCACAACACAGATCATATACTTGCTGCCGGTTTCTGCCTTCTGGAGTTTTCCCTGGTAATAAAGGTATCCGCTTCTCTCACCGGTAACGCCCTTTGCATTTGACTGCAGGAGAATCGTAATGCTCTCACCGCCGTCATCTGTTACCGAGATCTTCTTTCCGGTTGTCGCCGAACTGTTGGACTTGCTGTCTCCGCAGTAATAAACATCTGCATCGCTGGTGGTAACATTGATATCCTTAGATCCGTACTGGAGTCCCGTTGCAGGATTTCCGTACTTATTAAATAAGAAGATCTTTCCGTTGATTCTCTCAACCAGACACACCTCAGATCCGCCGACTACCGGATGTCCGTTTGATTTGAAGTAGAAATACTCTACATCTCCCGTTGCAAGCGATGTATCCGTATCACCGTCATCATCGGTCGGGCCGTAGGTCGTGTACCAGGTCCCCTCGACTCTCTGTCCGAGCTTGAACTTGCTGTCGGTCTTCTCTGCAAAGTAGCAGTAGCCTGCAAGCTCCGGTGATTTATCCTCTGTCTTTGCCCAGCCGGTCGTCATGACACCGTTCTCGTCAAAGCCATAGGCGGTTCCGTCAATCTTGCGGACCAGCACATCATCGTCTTCCGATGCGACCTTCTCGCCGTTGCTCGGATTGAAGTAGAACCAGGCATTCTCGCCGGAAGTATAATCCTCGCCGTTATCCTGGTACTCATCCGGGATCGCCAGCTGCTTCCAGCCGGTAATCATGGCACCGTTTGACGGATTGCAGTAGTACTTGTAGTCATCTACCCAGCCTGTCTGCATTACACCGTAATCATCGAAATAATAATAGCTGTCGCCGACCTTCTGCCAGGCACTTACCTTGAGCGCACCGTTATTTGTCGCATAATACCATGCGGTTGTACCGTTGTTATCCGCCTTGATCCACGAATTTTTAACAATGGAACCATCCGCATTCTGATATACCTGCTCGCCGCTGCCGTTGGTTGTCCAGCCCGCTGCCATAACCGCGAATGCTGAAGCAACGGCAATAGCGCCTGTCATTAAAAGAAATCCTGTCAGCTTACCCCTCATTTGAAATACCCTCCAAAGCCATCCTCATACATCCACTGATGCAGAAGCCTCATCCGTTCCGCCGTCTCTCCGCATTCTGCCGCGAATGCCGGCTTTCCACCACTTTTATGCATCTATCATAACCTTGCGGCAATTGAAAAGCAATGTCTATTCTATTAAAATCCGCCACAATTTTGTTACAAAAATCTTACATCAGTACGCGTTTAAGTGTATACGCTTATAAGCGATAGCGTGCCCCGTCAAATCCGGAATTGCGGAATATTGACTTACGGCCGGAATTTTCCATCCATTCCGTCCTGTTCCGCCGATATCCGGCTGCTCCGGAAATCATCAGAACCGCAGCGGGAATCACCGGAAACCGCAGCGGAAAACATCAGACCTGTTCCGGAGCCGGCGACTGCCAGCGGCCGCTGCAGCCGCATGGAAGCACAAGTCCGGTTTCTGTCACAAGGAGACCGACCTCTTCCGAATGCACGGTTCCTCCAAGCTTACGTGCAATGGCAAGTCCAAGCATATAGCTCATAACCGCCGGCTGCAGTCCTGTAGTATAGGAATTCAGCAGAAAGAAAAGGCTGTCCTTTGTAAGCAGTTTTGACGTAAGCTCGACCAGCGGATAGACCGAATCCTCTATTTTCCAGATCTCTCCCTTTGGTCCTCTGCCGTAGGACGGCGGATCCATAATCACAGCATCGTAGGTGTTGCCGCGGCGGATCTCACGCTCAACGAACTTCGTGCAGTCATCTACCAGCCAGCGTACGGAAGTCTCCGGAATGCCTGAGCTCTGGGCATTTTCCTTTGCCCATTGCACCATCCCCTTGGACGCATCCACGTGCGTTACCTGCGCGCCTGCCTTTGCTGCCGCCAGTGTGGCACCGCCGGTATAGGCAAACAGGTTGAGCACCCTGACCGGCTGGTCCGTTCCTTTTTCTCTGCGGCGCTGGACTTCCCGCAGGATGAGTTCCGAGAACCAGTCCCAGTTTGCAGCCTGCTCCGGGAAAAGTCCGGTATGCTTAAATGCGAATGGCTTCAGATGGAAGGTAAGCGTCCGGTCCTCCGGGCGCAGGCTGTCCCATCCGCGGGCGTGGCAGACAAACCCCGT
>CAZPEW010000004.1:14317-28334 GCA_964585695.1 uncultured Lachnospiraceae bacterium | reverse complement strand
TCTCATAGGCAACATGGCAAAAAAGCCAAAAACTACAGGCCTGAAAGAACAAAATGAAATTTCAGGCCTGCTTTGCAAAATCCGCAGATTTAAACTGTACCCTATATGGTGGACACATAAATAACCAACTTGGTATGAGTTTTCAGAAGGAATATATGAACCATATCTGGCTGTCCCCATCCGGTGGACATGTATATTTAAGTCTAAACTGTATCTTGTACGACAGGTATGTGAATAACCTGCCGGTTATCTCACATGGAAATGATAATGGAAGGAAAGGTGATCAGAATGGAAAATAAAGAATGTCCCTGCAAAAGGAAAAAATGTGAACGTTACGGAAACTGTGATGCCTGCAGAGCATATCATGCCGCATCAAAGAAAAACATTCCGGTGGCATGTGAAAAGAAAAAACAGTCCGTTTCTGAATGAATGTGTTCTGTCACGGTCTGTGGTGATACGGGAAGCTGTACAGGCAGGAAATTGCAGGAAAGTAAATGCAAATCAGACAATACGGGATCAGAGCAAATCATAAAATAAAGAGCGGAAACATTGAATGATATCAGTCAATGTTTCCGCTCTTTTCGTATTAAATATTATCATAAAAACAGCTTTTTTACAAGACTGGTAATGCCTGGAGCATAAGGCTACAATGGCGTATACAAATATGGAGGACCGGTTATGAATTATGAGCTGGAGGAATTGATACCGATCACAGCATGGCTTGCTGATAAGTATACTGCCAGGGAGAGCTCATCCATTACCTATGAGAAGGCTGAGCAGCTGATGCAGGCGGTGCAGTATACGATCAATGAGCTGCGGTTTGCCGGGACAGAGTATGGAGTGCTGACGGAGCTGTCTGCACGGCGGGCATATGATATCGGATATGAAATTCTGTGCCGGCGGGTCAGGGAATGCCAGGCACTGTACAACAGCATGATTCCGGACTTTGATGCATTCGGGAATGTGTTCTGCCGGGATACGGTTGTAAAGGGTCTGCCGCGTTTTTTTCTTTATTATGATGTCCGGTTCAATCCTCAGGATCATCTGCTGACGCTGGATTATATAACGCGGGATTTTGACATTCGGCTTACAGGAATAGACCAGATTGCTGTCTATCTGGACAGCATTGCTGCCGAACAGCGGTATCTGCGGAAATTTCCGAGGGAACAGGTCATACAGACACTCTTTAAGTGGAACAGAGACTACTGCGGTTTGCCGGTCAATATTGCAGAAATCATGCAGAATGAGGGGGCGGGAGACGGCACAGGTGATGAAACAGATGGCACAGGAGAGAGAACAGACGGCACAGGAGAGGGAACAGATGGCACAGGAGAGGGAACAGGAACAGAACTGGATCGAACGCACCAATGCTGAAAACCAGCTTGCGGAGATACTGGATACGAACAAAACTGCCGCAGCATTCGGGCTTGCATTAACGAGAGAGCAGGCAGCGCTGATCGTTGCAGCCAGGAAAAACGCGCTGCGGCAGGAAAGGCGGGTGGAATTCGGCGCATCTGTCACCAAGGCGCTCATACAGACATTCTGCAGCTCACCATATATCGGACAGGATAATTTTGCGGATATGGTAATCCGGCTGCAGGAAATATTCTACGAGTTCAAGGGAGAAATGCTGGATCAGCTGACAGATGACGAGCTTCTGAATTTTATGCGGGAACAATTCGACGGAATATGCGCCGGTGATCCGGACTATCTGGAGGACACGGTACTTGCCGGTTTTGCGCAGGCTGTCAGAGGCGGATATGACGGCTATAAGGCTGCAGACGGCCGCGGCGAATACAGCCGCTTCGACGATGTGAAACGGTGGGATCCGGCGCTTTACCAGGAGGTGCTGCGGAATCTCACCTGGGAATGACCAACGGAGGGAAAGTGGTCAGAGCAGCAATAAAGGATATTCCTGCAAAAGGAAAAATGCGAATGCCGCAGCCATTTTATATTTTTTTTAGAAACGTTCACGCTTTTAACACATTCGACTGGTATGATAATCGCATCTTGCAGAAAATGCAGATACATTTGATGCGGATACCATTTGAATTTTGTTTCGGAAAGGATAGACAAATGGCAAACCCGACAGAGAAATATGACGCCGGAGACAAGCAGCCGACGCAGAACGGAAAGAGCAGTTATACAGGCGGCAGCGGCGGAAACAAGGGGAACGACAACGGCGGCTTTGATAATTTTAATGACTTTTTCAATAATTTCATGAACAATCAGAACGGCTCAAACGGAAACCGCAACGGCGGCAACAGCTATAAGCCGAACAACAAGAGACCGCTTGTTTTCTATTATCTTATTGCACTGATTGTGGTGCTGCTGCTCAATATATATCTGTTCCCGGCGATGAACTCCGCTTCTATCAAGCAGACCAGCTATACAGAGTTCATGAGTGCGGTGGACAACAAGCAGATCACCAACGTAAACCTGGAGACAGACGAGATCCTGTATGAGGCAACGGTCAACGGTGTGAGCGGCAAGTATAAGACCGGACGTCTTGCAAATGAATTTATGGAGGCGAATGTCTTAAACGAGCTGTACCAGCAGGGCGTTAACTTTGATGAGCAGATTGAAGTCAAGGCAAGCCCGCTGCTTTCCTTTGTTTTAAGCTGGATATTCCCGATCCTGATTTTCTGGGCACTCGGAAACTGGCTCAGCAAAAAGATGGCGTCCTCGATGGGCGGCATGGGCGGCGGAGGCTTCGGTCTCGGCGGCTTCGGAAAGAGCAACGCGAGAGAATATGAAAAGAAGGACAGTGACCTCATCCGTTTCAAGGATGTTGCCGGCGAGGATGAGGCAAAGGAGCTTCTGACCGAGATGGTCGACTACCTGAATCATCCGGACAAGTACAGCAAAATCGGTGCAAAGATTCCCAAGGGTGCACTTCTTGTGGGTCCTCCCGGAACAGGTAAAACCATGCTGGCAAAGGCAGTGGCCGGAGAAGCAGGTGTTCCGTTCTTCTCCATTTCCGGATCCGAGTTTGTGGAGATGTTTGTAGGTATGGGAGCTGCAAAGGTGAGAGACCTTTTTAAGCAGGCCAAGGAAAAATCACCTTGCATTATTTTCATCGATGAGATTGATGCCATCGGCAAAAAGAGAGGCGGTGCCGGCCTCGGCGGAAATGATGAGCGCGAGCAGACACTGAATCAGCTTCTTACGGAAATGGATGGTTTTGACAGCTCCAAGGCAATCATTATCCTTGCGGCTACCAACCAGCCGGATTCACTGGATCCTGCACTGCTCCGTCCGGGTCGTTTTGACAGACGTATCCCGGTTGAGCTTCCGGATTTCCAGGGCAGAGTAGACATACTGAAGGTACATGCGCAGAAGATCAAGATGGCTGAGAATGTCAATCTTGAGGCAATTGCAAAGGCGGCGCCGGGTGCTTCCGGTGCAGAGCTTGCCAATATTATCAATGAGGCTGCTCTCCGTGCGGTCCGTGCCGGCAGAGAGCGTGTGATCCAGTCTGATCTGGAGGAGTCCATTGAAGTTGTCATAGCCGGCTATCAGAAGAAAAACAAGGTTATGACAGACAAGGAAAAGCTGATCGTTTCCTACCACGAGGTGGGTCACGCACTGGTTGCGGCACTGCAGAGCAATTCTGCACCGGTGCATAAGATTACCATTATTCCGAGAACCTCCGGTGCACTGGGCTATACCATGCAGGTGGAGGAGGAAGGCAATCACTACCTGATGAGCAAGGAGGAGCTGGAAAACAAGATTGCAACGCTGACCGGCGGAAGATGCGCGGAGGAGCTGATCTTTAACACCTGCACAACCGGTGCTTCGAATGATATCGAGCAGGCCACCAAGCTGGCACGGGCCATGATCACCCGCTACGGTATGGACTCCGAGATCGGCATGGTTGCCATGGAGCAGATCCAGAATCAGTATCTGGGCGGAGATGCTTCGCTTACATGCTCACCGGAAACACAGACAAAGATTGATGCAATGACAGTCAGTCTTGTCAGGAATGAACATGATAAGGCAATGCAGCTTCTGAAGGACAATGTCAACAAACTGCATGAAATCACCAAATATCTGTATGAGAAGGAAACCATTTCCGGCGAGGAGTTTATGGACATCCTCAACAGAAAGGAAATTGACCCGAGCGTCATAGCAGCTTCTTCTGTACAGGCATAAAGGATATATTGAACCGGTCCGGATACAGGGACCCGGACGCAAAAGTCCGGATGTAAGACAGAACAATACGGACGGATTCATTAAAATACAGACAGAGGCTTCCGGAAAAGGAAGCCTCTGTTTTTTTGATGGTACATGGCTGTTAAGTATTTAACTTAGCTGGCATTGCCATACAGCCATCAGTATAATCGTATTAAGTAATATATTTTGGCAGGATTAATACCTGGAAATGAAACCGGATGATGCAAACAACCAGATTATGGAGGAAGAGATGAGAGATCTTGATTATCTGAAGCTTCTTGCGGAACGTTTTCCGACGGCAAAGGCAGCAGGTGCGGAAATTATCAACCTGCAGGCAATCTGCGGACTGCCGAAGGGAACCGAATATTTTTTCTCTGACCTGCATGGAGAGTATGAGGCATTTATCTATCTGATGCGCAGCTCTTCCGGTATCGTCCGTGCAAAAATCGATGAGACCTTCGGAAATCTACTCTCGGAAGAGGAACAGCTGGCACTTGCCAATCTGATATACTATCCGCGTGACATCCTTGGCAGCCCGCAGCATAAGGCAGTGGAAACCGATGAATGGATGAAAATCACCATTAACCGCCTGATTTCCATCTGCAAATGCGTTGCCTCCAAATACACACGTTCCAAGGTGCGTAAAAAAATGCCGGAGGATTATGCCTATGCCATCGATGAGCTCCTGCACCTGGACTTCAATGATCTTGACAAGCGGGTTTATCATCAGGAGATACTAAATGCCATCGTGGAGATCGGCGCCGGACAGAACTTTATCATTGCGCTCTGTGAGCTGATCCGCAACCTGACCATCGACAGTCTCCATATTATCGGAGATGTCTTTGACAGAGGACCGCGTGCGGATATCATCATGGAGGAGCTGATGAATTTCCATGACGTGGATATCCAGTGGGGCAATCATGATGCCGACTGGATCGGGGCAGCCTGCGGAAGTCCTGCCTGCATTGCGAATGTTCTCCGCATTGCGACCTCCTATAATTCCTTTGATGTGCTGGAGGATGGCTACGGGATCAATCTGCGGCCGCTTTCCATGTATGCTGAGGAAATTTACAAGGATGATCCCTGCGACCGGTTCCGCCCGCATCTCCTGGATGAGAATGTCTCCGATTCGGTGCATCCGGATCTGGCGGCAAAAATGTGCAAGGCTATCAGCATTATCATGTTCAAGGAAGAGGGGCAGCTGATCCGCCGCCATCCGGAGTATGAACTCGGCAGCCGGATTTTCCTGGATAAAATTGATTATAAAAACGGTACGGTAGAGATCGACGGCAATACCTATCCGCTGCTGGACAGGAATTTCCCGTCCATTGATCCGGCTGATCCGTATGCGCTGACACCGCGGGAGCAGCAGCTGATGGATGTGCTGGTGTACAGCTTTACACATTCGGAGAAGCTGCAGAAGCACATTCGCTTCTTCTTTACCAATGGCTCCATGTACAAAATCAGCAACAACAACCTGCTTTTCCACGGCTGCATCCCGATGAACGAGGACGGCAGCTTCCTGACGCTGTCCACCATGGAGGGCAATGTTTCCGGTAAGGCACTGATGGATTACTTTAATGAGGCGGCTTCGGATATTTATTACATGGACGGCATCGAATATCCGAAAGAAAAAGGCATTGCCGCAGACCTCCTCTGGTATATGTGGTGCGGACCGAAGTCCCCGCTTTTCGGCAAGGACAAAATCACAACCTTTGAGCACTGTTTTCTGGAGGATCCTTCTCTCTATGTGGAGACCTACAATGCCTATTACGAATATTCCAAGAAAGAAGAGTGTGTAGACCAGATCTTTGCGGAATTCGGGATCGATCCGGAGAGAGCGCATATTGTCAACGGACATGTGCCGGTAAAAACCACCAAGGGAGAGAGCCCGATCAAGGCAAACGGAAAGCTTTTCCTGATTGACGGCGGTCTTTCCAAGGCATACCATTCAAAGACCGGTATCGCCGGCTATACGCTGATCTTCAATTCGCGGCATCTTGCCCTTGCAGAGCACAAGGATTTCCATAAGGGACAGGAAAACACTCCGGAGATCCGGATTGTAGAGCAGATGAAAGAGCGTGTCCGTGTGCGGGATACAGATACCGGTGCAGAGCTTGCCCGGCAGATCTCTGATTTAAGAGAACTGCTGCAGGCATACCGGAACGGCGATATCCGTGAACGCGGTGTAAATACACGCAGGAAACGGCAGAATTAGAATAATTTACCAGTCATAAAGACAGCGGCTTCAGAGTCGGTCAGACGGTGCACCCAGTCAGGGCGTGCCTGGAGATCTGCTCCGGGGCCGCTGTTTTTGTACTCTGCAAAAAAGACCGTTTTTTCCGCATCCGGCTTGTTCCAGTTGTGGAAACCCTCCGGACAGATCTGTGCGCCGAGCCAGGAACGGAGGATCACCAGTTTTGCATAGTTTCTCCAGGGGCGCCCCAGATAACAGCTGTGCGGAGGACAGTCGCTTTCAAAACGGCAGGTATCAAAAACGTAGCCGCTGTGCTGCCCCTCCGGTGTGGAGGGCGCTGCAGCGTAGGAACAGACCGGATTTCCTGATACGGTATCTGCAGGAGGGAGAAACGGGCGATGCTTCTGGAAGAGAGTGCAGTCTGTGAATAAAGCATCTGCGGAGCCGAATATAAAATCAATATCTCCTTCAATGAAACAGCTGCGGTAGACCTGACGGGTCGGTCTGCGGGGGCTGTTCTGTTTCGGACCGATGAAGCCGTTCTTTTCTATTTCCTGCGGGGGAAGCGGGCCGGTAAATAAAGTATCCTGACAGCCCAGGAGACGGAGATTCTCACAGAGGAGCCTGTCTCCGTCGGCATAGAGTGCGATTGCCTGCCCGATTGCAGGACCGCAGCCTGCCGTATTTCTGACTGTAAAATTGCGGAGCACTGTATTGTCCGCATCAACAAGCATGGTATAGGTGCGGAAAGTCCCCAGCTTTCCGATATCCGGCATCGGCATCAGAGCAAAACGCGCACCGGTCAGAATCGTGCCGTCTTCTGATTCTCCGCACAATGTGAGCTGCGGGGTGCGTATTTCCACACGTTCTGTATAAATTCCGTTTTTAATGAAGATGGTATCGCCGGGAACTGCATCATTTACGGCATCCTGCAGGCTGGTATGTGTTCCGCTGCTGTCCTTTGCAACAATGATCACGATCGTATTCCTCCTGAAACAATGTCTTTTTGTATAAGTTCACTATACACTCTCCGCCGGAAATGGAAAGATGTTTTCAAGACATTGTATAAAAGAACATAAAATTCTGCGATGTAAGCGCTTAAAACTGTGAAAATTCGGCTGCGAATGTATCCGATATGATAACTGAGCGCAATTCATGGCAGTAATTATAAGAACTCGTCACTTTACGCGATTATAATGGCTTCAGCAAGTGGACATAGAGCAAATATTCACAGGAAAGGGGGAACAGCAGATGGATTTTCTGATCAGTGCCGTTTTTAAGCACAGTGCAGTACTGGAACTTGAAAATGACACCATCTGTTTTGCAGAGCAGGAATACAGTGTCTCTGTAAACGGAACCGAGGTTCTGCGGAGCAGGCAGAACGTAATCTGCATCAGAGATCTTCTGCCGGATACGGAATATACAATCGGCATTTCCGCAGCCGGCGGAACGACAGAAAAAAAGCTGAGAACCAGAGCGGAAACGGCACTGCTGGATGTACGCGGATTTGGTGCGGAAGGCGACGGAACAGCCGATGATACCGGAGCGCTGCAGGCAGCGATCCTGAGCTGCCCGGAGGGCGGAACCGTATTCTTTCCTGCCGGCACCTATCTCACCCGGCCGCTTTTCCAGAAAAGCGGGACGACACTGCTCCTTGCAGAGGGGGCGGTGATTATGGGAGATCCGGACCGGAAGCATTATCCGGTGCTGCCGGGCATTCTGCCGTACCCCGCAGCAGAGGACGGCAGCGGCGAATATGTCCTTGCTTCCTGGGAGGGAAATCCGGAATCCAGCTTCGCCTCGCTGATTACCGCAATCGGTATTCATGATCTGGATATCGAGGGGAGCGGAGTCATTGACGGCAATGCTGCTGCAGGAGACTGGTGGCAGGAGCCGAAGCTGAAACGCACGGCATGGAGACCCAATACGGTTTTCCTGAACCGATGCACAGGAGTCCGGATGGCGGGCATTACAGTCCGGAACTCGCCGGCCTGGACGATTCATCCGTTCTATTCGGATCATATTGCATTTTACAGTCTGGAAATCACAAATCCGCCGGATTCACCGAATACAGACGGGATTGATCCGGAAAGCTGCAGAGATGTGCTGATACTCGGAACACGGATTTCTGTCGGCGATGACTGCATTGCCATAAAGAGCGGCAAATATTATATGAGTGAAAAGCACCACAGGTCTGCAGAACACATTGCGGTCCGGAATTCCATCCTGGAAAAGGGCCACGGCGCTGTTACCATCGGCTCGGAGGCGGCAGGCGGTGCTGCGGATGTGGAAGTTTCGAGATGCATTTTTGACGGAACAGACCGCGGTCTCAGAATAAAGACGAGGCGCGGCAGAGGGCCGGAGGCACTGTATGACAGGATCTGTTTCCATAATCTCAGCATGCGGAGCGTTGCGATGCCGTTTACCGTCAATATGTTTTATTTCTGCGATCCGGACGGACACAGTGCATATGTGCAGGATCAGAAGCCGCATCCGGTGGATCAGAGGACACCGCGGATCGGCAGCATCCGCGCGTCAGATATCGTGATTGAGGGGGCAGATGCCTGCATTCTCACGGCATACGGACTGCCGGAAATGTATATAGAATCGATAGAGCTTGCACATATCCGTGCTTCCTTTCTTACAGCATCCGGGAGGAAGAAGCGCCAGACCATAATGATGGATGACTTTCCGGAGCTTAGCGGAAAAAGCTTTTATGCAAGAAATGTAAAAAGACTCTCGCTTCTGGATGTTGCGGTTGCAGGTTCCGATGATACGCATCCTGCGCTGATAGATGTTACTGAATATGACAGTAAGAACGTCATTTATACATAATGAATTTATTCCAAGGAGGAAAATATGAAGGGAACATTTAAAAAGGTACTTGCAGGCTCTGTGGCAGCGGCCATGGTACTCGGACTTGCAGCTTGCGGCGGCAGCAAGACAGCAGAAACAGCTGCGGCATCCGCCGGTACGGAAAACGGAACATCTGCAGAGTCTGCAGCGACGGCGCAGTCCGCAGGCAGCACAGAGGCAGCTGCTTCCGGAGACCAGATCACACTCAGGATGTCCTGGTGGGGCGGCGATTCCAGAGACAAGGCAACCAGCGATGCCATTGCAGCATTCGAGCAGGCAAATCCCGGCATCAAGGTAGAAACAGAGTATGGCGCATGGTCAGGCTGGACCGATAAGATTTCCACGCAGCTTGCAGGAAATTCGGAGCCTGATTTACTGCAGATCAACTGGAACTGGATTTATCAGTTCTCTCCGGACGGTACGGGCTTCTATGATATGAATGAGCTGAAGGACAGCTTTGACCTTACACAGTATGATCAGAAGCTTCTTGATCAGATGACGATCAACGGAAAGCTGCAGGGCATTCCTGTTTCCACGACAGGGCGTGTTTTCTACTGGAACCAGCAGACCTGGGACAAAGCAGGTCTTGCGCTTCCGAAGAGCTTTGCGGATCTCCTTGCAGCAGGTCCTGTTTTCAAGGAAAAACTGGGAGATGACTATTACCCTCTTGCAGCCGGCGAATATGATCTTACCATGATCCTTACCTATTATATGCAGGAGAAATACAACAAGGCTTGGGTTCAGGACGGAAAGCTGAATTATACAGCGGATGAGCTTGCCGATGGCTTTGATTTCTTAAAGAGCCTCGAGGCAGATCATGTCATTCCTTCACAGGAAAAGCTGAAGGGTGATGCGGCAGATTCCCTGGACAAAAATCCGAACTTTTCAGACGGCCATTATGCAGGACTTTTTGAATGGGATTCTTCAGTCTCCAAGATGCAGGGCGCACTCAGCGACGGACAGACACTTGTGATCGGCGAATTCCCGGCAGATTACGGAACACCGTCTACAATCTACAAGATTTCCATGGGATTTGCAGTATCCAAAAATTCCCAGCATCCTAAGGAAGCGGCAAAGCTTGCAGAATATCTCCTGAACGGTGACGGCGTTGCAGCCATGGGCATGGAGAGAGGTGTCGTAGCATCCAAAAAGGCGCAGGATACTCTGTCCAAGGCAGGTACGCTTAAGGGAACGACATTCGATGCAAACAAGGCAGCAACAGCAAATTATGTATTTCCGCTGGATCCGTATTATGAGGATTCCAAACTCAAGGATACCGCAGAGGGTGCATATTACGAGATTATTGACAACATGAGCTTTGACGGAGAGGATTCCAAGGATCTGGCACAGGAACTTATTGATGCGGTTAATGAAGTAGAAGCAGCAAATGTAAAGTAAACTTTAAGAGGTGAAAAAATGTCAGAAGCAAAGAGAACAAAATCGCCGGATACTTTCTGGAGAAACAACAAGGGACTCCTGTATATTCTCCCGTGGTTTCTGGGATTTCTCATATTCAAGGGATATCCTTTTCTTTCTTCCCTTGTCTACAGCTTTACGGATTATCAGCTGTTCAACGGAATCTCCAAAGCCGGTCTTATGAATTATACAGAGATCTTTACGGATAAAAAGATCATGACTGCATTCGCGACAACCTTCAGGTATGCATTTATGACGGTTCCGCTCAAACTGATATTTGCTCTCTTTGTGGCATATATCCTCAATTTCAAACTGAAGGGCGTCAAGCTTTTCAGAACGGTATATTATATCCCGTCCATCCTGGGTTCCTCCGTTGCCATAGCGGTTCTCTGGAAGGCGATCTTCAAGGATGACGGAATAGTCAATCTGCTGCTTTCCATTTTTGGCATAGAGGGTCCGCACTGGCTGGCGTCCAGGTCATATGCTTTGTTTATCATCTGCCTCCTGCGTGTGTGGCAGTTCGGTTCTTCCATGGTGATTTTCCTTGCGGCGCTGAAAGGTGTGTCTCCTGATCTTTATGAGGCGGCATCTCTGGACGGAGCAGGGAAATGGACACAGTTTTTCCATATTACGATTCCGCTGATCACACCGGTTATTTTCTACAATCTGGTTACCCAGCTTGTACAGGCATTCCAGGAATTCAACGGGCCTTACATTATCACAAACGGCGGTCCGAGATCTGCAACAACGCTGGTATCGCTTCTGATTTACAATAATGCCTTCAAGAAGTATGAAATGGGGCTTGCAAGTGCACAGGCCTGGGTGCTGTTTATTGTGCTGATGATTTTTACGGCGGTTCTTACCTGGAGCCAGAAGCACTGGGTATATTATTCCGATGAGGAGGTATGATCATGACAAGAGAAAGCAGAAAAAAGCTGAATGATGTCCTCCGCTATGCGGTCCTGATTATAGTCGGCATGATCATGATCTATCCGCTGGTCTGGATGATCGGGGCATCCTTCAAGTCGAATGCCGAGATATTTTCCAGCATCGGTTTTATTCCGCAGCATCCGACCATGCAAGGCTATGCAGATGCGATGAATAATTACGGCGGAGACATCAGTATCTTTAAGGCCATGGTCAATACGTATTCCATTGTGCTGCCTAAGGTGCTTTTTACCATCATTTCCGCAACCATCACGGCCTACGGCTTTGCGAGATTCAAGTTTGCCGGCAAGAACGCGCTCTTTGCACTTCTGATGGCAACGCTGTTTCTCCCGAATGTGGTTCTTAACGTACCGCAGTTCATCATGTATAATAAATTCGGCTGGGTGGATTCCGCACTGTATCTGCCGCTGATTGCACCGACGCTGCTTGCACAGGATACATATTTTGTATTCATGCTGATTCAGTTTCTGCGGAATATTCCCAAAGAGCTGGATGAGGCGGCAAAAATTGACGGCTGCAATACATTCGGAACACTCTGGCGTGTTATTGTTCCGGTTCTCAAGCCTGCGATGGTATCCTGCGCGCTTTTCCAGTTCATGTGGTCCAGCAATGATTTTATGGGACCGCTGCTGTATGTCAGCACGCCCAAGAGATATCCGGCAGCTATTTTTGTAAAAATGTCCATGGATGCCGATACCGGTTTTTCATGGAACAGAGTGCTTGCATTGTCGCTGATTTCCATCATCCCGTCTCTGGTTGTTTTCTTCCTTGCGCAGGATCAGTTTATTGACGGTGTGACAGCAGGCTCCGTAAAGGGTTGATCAATGGCAGAAGTCAGGCTTTTCTGCCTGCGGCGGAAGGAACAGATATGAATCAGCATTGCAGACATCTGCCGGAAAGCAGATCCGGTACAGAAAAACTGCTGAATGAATATATTACCTATCTGATGGAACATTCAGACTGGGCGCATCCGGCATGGAATCTGGAGCTGATGCGCAGCAGGGAAAGCAACAAGTGGAATTATATTGACGGCTGCATGATCAACGGAATACTGCAGCTGTATGAAATTACCGGAGACAGCAGATATCTGGATTTTGCAGACCGTTTTGTATCCGGTTTTGTAGGGGAGGACGGGTCGGTCAGGACCTATGACCGGACTGAGTACAGTCTTGACAATATCAATCCGGCCATGAATCTGTTCCGCCTTTATGACTGCACCGGCAGACCTTATTACCGCAAGGCAACGGAGGAATTCCGGCGGCAGCTCTACGAGATGCCGCGCACCGGTGCCGGGAATTTCTGGCATAAAAAGATATACCCGGACCAGGTCTGGCTGGACGGAATATACATGGCACTGCCGTTTTATCTCGAGTATGCAAGACGCAATCAGGAGGAGGCGGCCATCGCGGACTGTTTCCGTCAGCTGGAAAACGTGGAGCAGTGTATGCGGGATCCGCTGACAGGTCTGTATTATCATGGTTATGACGAATCCAGACGGATGTACTGGGCAGATCCTGTGACAGGCTGCAGTCCGAATTTCTGGCTGCGCGCCATTGGCTGGTTTATCCTGGGTCTGACAGATATTCTGGACATCCTGAGAAGCATGGACAGACCGCAGCAGAGCGCACGTCTCGGAAATATGCTGCAGATGCTGGCATCGGCGCTGCTTCCGTGGCAGGATGAGACCGGACTTTACTATCAGCTGCCGGCGCTTCCTGCATTTCCGGGCAATTATCTGGAAACTTCCGGAACCGCTCTGATTGCGGCAGCGATGCTGAAGGCTGTGCGGCTCGGATTTCTGCCGGAGACATTCGCGGAGTCTGCGGAAAAGGCATTTTACGGAATCTGTGATCATCGTCTTACGAGAAATGCGGACGGCACACCGTGCCTTTCCGGCATC
The DNA here is from genome assembly GCA_964585695.1 of uncultured Lachnospiraceae bacterium. GTDB lineage: Bacteria > Bacillota > Clostridia > Lachnospirales > Lachnospiraceae > Oribacterium. The sequence continues at coordinate 14,841 of CAZPEW010000004.1, read as the reverse complement.
TGTCTTGTCGGCGGGCTCGGCGGCAGGGCAAAGCGGGACGGTTCGGCGGCATATTATCTCGGAGAACCGGTGGTAAAAAATGATGCCAAGGGAGTCGGACCGTTTCTGCTCGCATATACGGAAATGCGCAGGATATGAATGATTGCTATTTCAGATTATTAAATGTCAACTTAAGACATGCGGCAGAAGCTGCATGTCTTTTATGTATAAATCACAGACTGGCGGAGAGATGAGCGAAGCAAAGAATATCCATAATTCCAGATTAGAGCTGGTTTTTGAAAAAAAGATACCCGGTCTCCGCGTCTCAGAGGCCAAACGGCATCAGGAATTTATCATGCGGACGAGGCATGTCCATGACACCATCGAGCTGTTTTTCCTGATTGAGGGGCGGCGGTTTGTGTTTGTGGATCAGGAAACATACAGCCTGGAGGCAGGGATGGGAATGCTCATCAATCACAGCATGATCCATAAAACCAGCATGGCTGCAGGGTACCCGCCGGATCACCGCAATTTCATCCTGCAGC
>CAZPEW010000004.1:10096-14307 GCA_964585695.1 uncultured Lachnospiraceae bacterium | reverse complement strand
TGGACAGGTCGGTATTTGACGGACTGCTGCGGCAGCTGGGACTTCCGGGTTTTGATGAATTCGGGATACTGTACGGCGGAACCACCCGTTTCAAGCCCGAGGAATGGCAGCTGATTATGGCGGTGATAGACAGCTTCAAGGCGGCCTGTGAGGAGGAACGGAGCAGGCGGGAGAATCCGCAGGATCTGAATGCCTATCTGCTTCTGCAGGCCATGGAACTGCTGGGTATATTTGCCTACCGCCGGAAGGCGGAGCTTTCCGGCAGCTGGAAAACGGAGACCGGGACACGTGTTGTCAATACCGGTGTTCATCAGAAAGTACATGATATTGCAATGTATCTGCAGAATCACAGTGCGGAAAATGTTACACTGGAGGAGACAGCAGCAAGATTCTATATGAGCAAGTCCTATCTCACACGGATTTTCCGGAATGTTACCGGTTTTTCAGTTGTGGAGTATCTGACCTTTACGCGTGTAAAAAAGGCGCAGATCATGCTGCGGGATACAGACACCAGCGTGACCGCCATCGCGGAGGCTGCGGGATTCGGCAATATTACCTATTTTGAAAAGGTCTTCCGGGAGACGGCAGGGATGACACCCAAGCAGTACCGGAAGGAACATGCACGCAAGGTCTGAAACAGAAGCGGACAGACGCGGTGCCAGATCCGCTTTTCAGGCGAATGAGGAGGAGAATGATGATTCAGTTTGGAATGAGAGCACATGATATTACGGAAAAGGGAGAGATGCTGACGGTTCTGGACAGTATTAAGGCTCTGGGCGTACATCATATACAGCTTGCCATGTCCAAATCCTTTACGGATCCGGATACAGGCCTCGGCCATTATTCCGCAGGCCTTGGCCATTATATCGGAGAGGAGCTTGCCAGGAGGAATCTGCACGTGGCAATCCTCGGCTGCTATATCAATCCGGCACATCCGGATGAGGAGGTCCGTCTCCGTGAGGTTGCAAAGTTTATTGAGCATCTTAAATATGCAAAGTGCATGGGTGCCGATATGGTCGGTACAGAAACCGGAAGGTTTTCTGCTGATTTCCATGTTACGGAAGAAACCAATACAGAGAAATGCTACAGGAGAGTGCTGGACAGCTTTAAGAGAATTACGGAAGCAGCGGAAAAGCTTGGCGTCATGGTCGGTGTAGAGGGCGTTTATGACCATACGCTGCATACGCCGGAGCTGATGCGCCGTTTCCTTGACGATATTGATTCGCCGAATGTTGATGTCATTTATGATGCGGTCAACATGATTGCACCGGAGGATGCATCGCCGGAGGCACAGAGCGCGGTGGTACGCAGAAGCTTTGCTCTTTACGGGGACAGGATTTCCGTACTGCATTTAAAGGACTGTGTATTCAGCGGCAGAGAGCAGCTGTTCCGTCATCCGGGAGAGGGGATCTTTGATTATTCCGAGCTGATGAGGCAGGTGGCGGACAGCAAGCCGCAGATTATCGGTCTCCTTGAGAATTCCACACCGGACCGCTATCATGCAGACTGCCGGTATCTGCAGGAGCAGTATGATTCCTGCAGTTCTTGCAACGGGAAGACAATAGTGCTATAATTAATTTTTGTCTGTGAACAGATCGTACGGAACACAGAAAAGAGATACAGGTGCCGCGGATTCGCGGCGGAGAAATAAGGAGATCGCAGCAGTCATGGATGACGGCGGGGACGCGGATAGTAATCCTCACTTAAAAATGACAGATTTATAAAAAGAGGTGTAGACTGTAAACAGTCTATGCCTTTTTCTCGTGTTTCTCATGGAATTGAAAAAAATGCGCAAAGCTGCGCGGAGGATAATCAAAAAGGTTTATGGCAGGTCGAATAGTATTACTGATCATATTGATCGTTATCAATGGCTTTTTTTCATGTGCAGAGATTGCGGTTCTGCAGGTCGGAGATACCAAATTTAAAAATCTGGCTTAGGAAGGTGATAAAAACGCAGCCAAGCTTTTAAAACTGACTGCGGAGCCGGCAAAGTTTCTGTCTACAATTCAGGTGGTTATTACGCTGGCAGGCTTTCTGTCCAGTGCCTTTGCCGCGGACAGCTTTGCGGAGCCGCTGATCCGTCTCCTGCAGGTGCTTGGAGTCAGAGCTTCTGCAGATGCACTGGAACCGGTCATGATTGTCCTGATTACGCTGATTCTGTCTTATGTAAGCATTGTGATCGGAGAACTGGTGCCGAAGCGTCTCGCACAGGTTTATACCGAGGATGTATCGCTTGGCATGGCAGGCGTGCTGCGGTTTGCATCGATCCTTTTTGCCCCTTTTGTATGGCTTCTGACCTCCTCCACCAATGCGATTCTGCGTCTGATGGGGATCCGTCCGGAGGATGTTGAGGACAAGGTGTCCGAGGAAGACATCATGATGATGATCGATGAGGGTACGGAAAAGGGCACAATTGAATCGACCGAAAACGAGATGATCCAGAATGTTTTTGAGTTTAACGATCTGACCGTGGAGGATGTCTGCACCCATCGTACCGAGGTGGCAATGCTGTACATTGAGGATACGGACCGGCAGTGGCGGAAAACCATTCATGACAACCGCTTTGCCAATTATCCGATCTGCGGGGAGAATGACGATGATATCATCGGTATCCTGGATACCAAGGACTATTTCCGTCTGAATGACCAGAGCCGCGGAAATGTCATGAAAAATGCCGTGGACAAGCCGTTTTTTGTTTCGCAGAACATGAAGGTTTCCGTCCTTTTCCAGACTATGAAAAAGGAAAGGAAGCATTATGCGGTTGTCATTGATGAGTATGGCGGAATGACGGGTATTGTCACGCTGCATGATCTCATTGAAGCACTGGTCGGCGAGCTGCATGAGGAGGACGATATTCCGGAGCCGGAGCCGATCGAGGCAATCGGTGAGAACGAATGGATTGTGCTGGGCAATGCGGATCTTGAGGAAGTGAATGAAAAGCTGAAGACGCATATTCCGACGGAGGATGCAGATACCTTCGGCGGCTATATCATGGGAATTATGGGCAAGGTGCCGGATGACGGCAGCTCATTCCATTTGGAGACAACAGAGCTCAACATTGATGTTGCCTATATCAAGAACCACCGGATCGGCAAGACAATCGTCAGGAAAAAACAGCTTGAGATCGATGACGGCGCAGAAGACTGAAAACAGTAGTACTTTGCAAATACGATGTGGTATAATATGTCGGGTTTATGCTTTTTATAAACCCGACCTGCGCGCGCCGCGGCCGCCGAAGGCGGGACGGATCGGCGTGCTGCCCGATTGGAAGGAGAAGATATGCTGAACCAGGAGAATGCGGAAAAACCAATAAAGCTGATCGAAAGAAAGCTTGCCTATCAGGGGAAGGTGCTGACCGTCTATGACGATTATGTGGATGTCGGCGGACACAGGACGCACTGGGATTTTATCCACCATATGGGTGCAGCTGCGGTCCTTCCTGTACTCGAGGATGGCAGAATCCTGATGGTACGTCAGTTCCGGCATGCACTGGGGAGATATACGCTGGAAATTCCTGCAGGAAAGCGGGATTCCGAGGATGAGGATTTCCTCGAATGTGCAAAGCGTGAGCTGGAGGAGGAAACAGGGTTTAAGGCGGATCATCTGGAATTTCTGCTTTATGTCAATACCACGGTGGCTTTCCTGGATGAGAAAATCGGCATTTATCTTGCGAGGAACCTTAAAAAGGGACAGGTGCACTGGGATGAGGATGAGGAGCTCGGGGTTGAGCCATGGGCGCTTGCCGACCTCCAGAAGCTGATTTATGAAGGCAGGATGACAGACGGAAAAACTGTTGCGGCAATCATGACCTATGCTGCCAAATATAATAAAATATAATGAACAGAAGAGAGGATATAATATGAAGAGAGAGCGTTTGGAGGATTATGTGCTGACAATTCCGGATTTTCCGGAAAAGGGGATTATGTTCAGAGATATCACATCTCTGATCCAGGATCCGGATGGATTAAAGGATTCTGTTGACGGGCTGATCAAATCACTGGACGGAATCGACTGCGATGTGATTATAGGCTTGGAGTCAAGAGGCTTTATTTTTGGTACTGCCATCGCCTATGAGCTGCATAAGGGCTTTGTTCCGGTCCGCAAGAAGGGCAAGCTTCCGAGAGAAACTGTCTCGGTTTCCTATGATCTGGAGTATGGTCAGGCAGAGGTGGAGCTTCATAAAGATGCAATCAAACCGGGTGACAAGGTTG
>CAZPEW010000004.1:4892-10086 GCA_964585695.1 uncultured Lachnospiraceae bacterium | reverse complement strand
ATCTGGGCGGCATCCGGCTCCGTCTGGCATCCTTTGTGGATGACCTGATCGCGACCGGCGGAACGCTGGAAGCAGCCTGCAAGCTGGTTGAAATGCTGGGCGGCGAGGTTGTAAAGATATCCGTAGTGATGGAGCTTGCCGGACTCAAGGGCAGAGAGAAACTCGGAAAGTATAATCTTGAGTCACTGATTACATATCCGGGCAATTGATTAACCTTTTTTCTGATCCGTTCAGAAAAAGGGTCTGAAGGGAAAAGGAAGAAATGGGAGAGCAGCTTACACAGTCAGACGTAAAAAAAATCGAGGAGGAGATCCGTCACCGGAAGCTGGAACTCAGACCGCAGCTGATTGAAGCGGTAAAGGAAGCCAGATCGCACGGAGATCTTTCCGAGAACTTTGAATATTATGCGGCAAAAAGAGAGAAAAACCAGAATGAGTCCCGTATCCGCTATCTGGATCATATGCTTAAATTTGCAACCGTGATTTCCGATCAGTCCAAGGCGGATGAGGTCGGCCTCAACAATACGGTAACGGTTTATTTTGATGAGGATGATGAGGAGGAAACCTACCGCATTGTAACCTCGATCCGGGGACATTCGCTGGAAGGGCTGATATCCAATGAATCACCGATGGGCAAGGCGCTGCTGGGGCATAAGGTCGGAGACCATGTTTCGGTCACGACGGACAACGGCGGCAGCTATATGGTTACGATCCGGAAGCTGGAAAAAACCGGAGAGTCGGATTCGGATTATATCAAAAGCTTCTGAGTGACCGCCGGGCGGATGCGTCAGGATCCGGGGCGGATGAATTCTGCAGAAAAAAAGATGTATCAGAGCGGGATCCGCAATGCGGCGGAATCTTACTCTGATGCATCTTTTTTTAACAGGTCACTTTTCCGGCAGAGGAAAAATATGCCGGAACCGGCTGTGACTGCCGGAATTATTTTACGAGAACAGGCTTGCGGGTCTCATAAACAGGATCGGTACCCGTGCGGGTATCGGAGAAGCCGTCTGACAGTGCACTGCAGTCAGCTGTACGGTCCTCATCGTGCGTGAAATCAATGCGCTTATACATATAGTTGATAAGCTCTCTCCTGGTCACCAGTCCGATGAAATGATCCATGTCATCTACGACCGGGACAAAGTTCTGGTTCATGGCCTGTTTGATCAGGTCCTCCATGGAGCTTGTAATGCCGACCTTCTGGTAGTTGTTTTTGCGCGGGATGTCCTTTACGCGGATCTGCTCGGCATCTCTTAAATCAAGATTCAGCTGATTCTTGATTTCCCAGAGGAGGTCGCCCTCTGTCAGTGTACCGAAATATTTTCCATCCTTTGTCAGGATGGGAATGGCAGCATAGCGATGATGCTCCATTTTCTCCAGTGCCTGGCGCAGGCTGTCATTTTCCTGGATAAAAGCAACGTCACATTTCGGCGTAAGTGAAAAAAGTATATTCATGTCTCCTGAGTACCTCCGTTGATTCCTGTTGGTTAACTGCTTTTACAGCCACGGTCTTCCTTTTAACAAAATCATCATAACGGACACATGTGACCTAACTATGACCTGTTTCTTAAAATTTTCGGAAAATACTGTTTCTTTGACATTTTTTACTGCAGATAGTACACTGATATAGCTACAGTGCTGAGGGAGGAAAACGCAGAATGGCACAGGAAATTATTCTCGAGACACCAAAGGAAAACACACCGCCGGAGGAACTTTATCAGGATCTGATCCGTACGATCCGGAAATATCATCCTTCGGGAGATCTTTCCATGATTGAAAAGGCCTACAGGGTGGCTGCCGAGCAGCATAAAAACCAGAGAAGGAAGTCGGGCGAACCGTATATCATTCACCCTCTTTGCGTTGCGATTATTCTGGCGGATCTGGAGATGGACAAGGAGACGATTGCAGCAGGACTTCTGCACGATGTGGTGGAGGATACCGGCATGACATTGGATGAGATCCGGACAGAGTTCAATCCGGATGTCGCACTGCTTGTCGACGGTGTTACCAAACTGACCCAGTTGAATCTGAATACAGACAAGGTGGAGATGCAGGCGGAAAATCTGCGTAAGATGTTCGTTTCCATGGCAAAGGATATCCGTGTCATCATTATCAAGCTTGCAGACCGGCTCCACAACCTCCGTACACTGGAATACCAGACGCCGGAGAAGCAGAAGGAAAAAGCGAGAGAGTCGCTGGAGATATATTCGCCGCTTGCGGACCGTCTCGGTATCAGCAAGATCAAAATCGAGATGGACGATCTGTCGCTCAAGTATCTGGAACCGGATGTGTATTATGATCTGGCGGAAAAGGTGCATTTAAAGAAAGAAGCAAGAGAAGCCAGAATCAATGCGATTGTGGAGGAGGTCGGCAGCCACATTGAGGAGAACGGCATCAAGGCGGAGATCTCGGGCCGGGTAAAGCATTTCTTTTCCATATATAAAAAGATGGTAAATCAGGATAAGACGATCGACCAGATCTATGATCTGTTTGCGATCCGTATTATCGTGGATACTGTCCGCGACTGCTATGCGGCACTCGGCGTCATACACAAGATGTATACGCCGATTCCGGGCAGATTCAAGGACTATATTGCAATGCCTAAGCCGAATATGTACCAGTCTCTGCATACAACGGTTATGGACAAGGACGGTGTTCCTTTTGAAATCCAGATCCGTACCTTTGAGATGCACAGGACGGCAGAATTCGGTATTGCTGCACACTGGAAATATAAGGAGCAGGGCGGTTCCGAGGAGAAGGTCTCGGATGCGGAAATCAGCAAGATGAACTGGCTGCATGAGATCCTGGAGTGGCAGAAGGATGAGAGTGATTCCAAGGAATTCCTGAGTCTTGTAAAATCGGATCTCAATCTGTTCAATGAGAATGTCTACTGTTTTACACCGAGCGGCGCGGTCAAGAATCGGCCGGCCGGTTCCACGCCGCTCGATTTTGCGTCTGCGATTCATTCGGCAGTCGGGAACAAGATGGTCGGGGCCAAGGTCAATGACCGTCTGGTGCCGATCGAGTATGAGCTTAAAAACGGCGACCGTGTGGATATCATCACTTCGCAGAACTCGCATGGCCCGAGCCGTGACTGGCTTAAGATCTGTAAATCCACGCAGGCCAAGAACAAAATCAACCAGTGGTTTAAGAATGTGCAGAAGGATGACAATATCGACCGCGGCAAGGATATGCTGGACCGGTATGCCAAGGGCAAGGGGCTGAATCTCGGAGAGCTTACGAAGCCGGAGTACATTGAGGGCGTCATCCGCAGGTATTCTTATGCAGACTGGAATGCGATCCTTGCATCTGTCGGACACGGCGGTCTTAAGGAGAGTCAGGTTATTGCAAAGCTTGTTGACATGAAAAAGAAGGCCGAGCTCCGCGATGTGGATGACAGCACCGTACTGCAGAATCTGGAGGAAATGTCCAACAAACCGGAGGTCATCCGCAAATCAAAGAGCGGCATTGTTGTAAAGGGCATCCATGATCTTGCCGTGCGCTATGCAAAATGCTGCAATCCGGTGCCGGGTGATGAGATTGTCGGTTTTGTGACCCGCGGCCGGGGCATCACCATTCACCGCACCGACTGCATCAATATGATGAATCTGCCTGCAGATGAGAAGGCCAGGCTGATTGAGGCGGAGTGGCAGGCACCGGACAGCACTGCAGACGAAACCTATGCGACCGAGCTGCAGATTTATACGACGAACCGTGTAGGCATGCTGGTTGATATTTCCAAGGTTCTGAGCGATGCCAATATTGATATCAAGTCCCTCTCCTCGAGAGTCGGCAAGAATGAAAAGGCAACCATTACGGTTTCTTTTGATATCCATAACAAAGAGGAACTTGCAGATCTCGTCGGACGGCTTAAAAAGATCCAGGGTATCCTCGATATCGAGAGAACGCAGGGATAATCTGCAATCATGCTTTTGACACATACATAACAAGAGGTAAAACCATGCTGAAAGTCAGTAAATATACCACAGGTGTGATACAGACCAATGTCTATTTCTGTCTGGATACGGAAACCGGCAGGTGCATCATCATTGATCCGGCGGCGAATGCTGCCAGGATCACGGAGATTGTTGAAAAACAGCTTAAGGCAAAGCCGGAAGCCATTCTGCTTACACACGGACATTTTGATCATATGATGGCAGCGGCGGAGACTGCCGCTCATTTTTCCGTAAAAATCCATGCTTCGGAAACGGAACGCGCGCTGCTCGGAAATCCGGTATGGAATCTGTCGGAAAATTTCGGCACCTCTGTTACTGTGACGGATTTTGTGCCGCTTAAGGACGGAGAGCATCTTGAACTGCTCGGAAGGGACTGGCAGGTGATTGCAACGCCGGGCCATACCGCGGGTTCGGTCTGCTATTATACCGCGGATACCGGTGACAGAGCTGGAACAGAAGCCGGAGCCGGGGATGCAACGCCGATCCTTTTCAGCGGAGATACGTTGTTTAAGGAGTCATTCGGACGCTCGGATTTCCCGACCGGATCCGAGAAGCAGCTGATGGAAAGCATTACAGAGAAGCTTCTGCCGCTTCCGGAGGATACAGCGGTGTATCCGGGTCATGAGGGAACAACGACAATCGGCAATGAGCGGAAATTCAATCCGGCAGCCTATCTTTCAAAGCTGGGAAGGGACAACGTATGATCCGGCTCAGCTTAGATGAAAAGGCAGTGCCTTACGAACAGGATATCCGGGAGCTGGTCAAGGCTTTTTATCCGGGTGAGGATTTTGAAATCCGCACCCCGGCCGGCGTGCATCTTTCCGAGACGACGCAGGAGGAGAAGAATGCTCTGAAGCTTGCCGTGGAAAGGCAGGAAGCAGTAGAGGTCAACCGGAAAAGCACAAAGCACAGCAGCCGGCAGTTTGCCGCGCTGTCTCCGGAGGGCATCGCAGATGAAAGCAGCATCCGGCTCAGCCTCGAGATTGCCGGGGCGGATATGCCGCTGACAGGCGTACGCAAAAGTGATAAATCAATCATCAAGTCGGAAATATATGAGACGCTCTGTGATCTTACCGGCAGGAAGCTGCCGTGGGGAGACCTGACCGGGATCCGTCCGGTGTCCCTTGTGAGTCCTGCAATCCGGGCAGCAGCCGCTGCCAATGCAGGGACGGTTCCGCCGGAGGCAGTCCGGGCCATCCGCGGCGCTCTCAGGAAAGAATACCGGATCGAGGGGGAGAA
>CAZPEW010000004.1:0-4882 GCA_964585695.1 uncultured Lachnospiraceae bacterium | reverse complement strand
CTTCAGCCTTTATGTGGGGATCCCGTTCTGCCCTACGAGATGTCTGTACTGTTCCTTTACTTCCAATCCGATTGCAGGCTGGAGCAGTGAACTGCAGCATTATCTTGACTGCCTCCGGAAGGAGATCCGCTTTACTGTCGGAGAAATGTGCGGCAGATTCGGAAAGCGGCTGCAGACCATTTATATCGGCGGCGGAACACCGACGGCCTTGCCGGAGGAGTGGCTCGGCAGACTTATGGAACTGCTCCATGAGGAGTGTGATTTCACGGATGTCTGCGAGTTTACCGTAGAGGCAGGACGTCCGGATTCCATTACGCGGGAGAAGCTCCGGATTTTAAAGGATGCAGGCGTCAGCCGGATTTCCGTAAATCCGCAGACCTTCTCGCAGAAAACGCTTGATCTCATCGGCAGGAGACATACGGTAGAGCAGGTGAAGGCAGCGTATTTTCTGGCACGTGAGATGGGCTTTGACAACATCAACATGGACATTATTTTAGGACTTCCGGGTGAAAAACTGCCGGAAGCGACACATACGCTCTGTGAGATTGCGCGCCTGAAGCCGGAAAGTCTGACAGTGCATTCGCTTGCAATCAAGCGTGCGGCGAGACTTACACGTGAGAAGGATTACTGGGACGGTGTATACCGCGCGGGGGAGGACCTCCCGGAGATGTACCGTATGATGCGGGCATCCGAATATACGGCAGCGCTGCTTTCTCTTAAGCCGTATTACCTCTACCGGCAAAAAAACATGGCCGGCAATCTTGAGAATGTCGGGTATGCTGCAGAGGGACGCGAATGTCTCTACAACATCCTGATGATGGAGGAGAAGCATACGGTAGCCGGCTGCGGTGCAGGCTGCTCCACAAAGCTTGTGATTCCTGCTGAAAACCGGGTGGAGCGCTGCGACAACGGCAAGGATATCCGGAATTACATGACTTCCATTGAGGAAATGATCGGCCGCAAGCGGAAACTTTTCAAAGAGAATGAAGCCGCGCTTTGCACCGGTGCAGGAAAAGCTGCAGATAATTAAAGAATTAAGAGACATGAATATATCCGTACCGGCGTTCACTGCATGCCGGTTTTTTCTTACATAACTTTTCTTTATGTTGACATGTTTGAAAGTGCGTGCTACTATTCTCGTATATTAAAGACATGAAATATAAGTCCAAAATAAGACGGCCTGAAATTCCGGGGCTGCAGGCTTATGCAATGAAGGGGGAAATATCATGAATGATAAGAAAAAGAACAGCGGTGCACTGATCGGTGCGGCATTTCTGATGGCGACATCTGCGATCGGACCTGGCTTCCTTACACAGACAGCAACCTTTACCGGCAGTCTCAAAGCAAGCTTTGCCTTTGTTATCCTGATATCCGTTCTGCTGGCGGCATTCGCACAGATTAATGTATGGCGGGTGCTCTGCGTATCCGGTCTGCGCGGACAGGATGTTGCAAACAAGGTGCTCCCGGGACTCGGATATGTTGTTGCGTTTCTGATTATTCTCGGCGGACTTGTATTCAATATCGGAAATGTCGGCGGCGGTGCGCTTGGTTTTAATACCTTCCTCGGCATCCCGACCAGATTCGGATATCTGCTGGCAGGTGCGCTGGCCATCCTGATCTTTGTATTTAAAAATGCAAAGGGCATCATGGATAATGTTGCAAAGGCACTCGGCGGCATCATGATTTTCCTGATCCTGATTGTGATCTTTGTGGTAAAGCCTCCGGTAGGAGACGCACTGGTCAGCATGGTTCATCCGACAGCGCCGATCGGCACGCTGACACCGGCTATCCTTACACTGCTCGGCGGTACAGTAGGCGGCTATATTACATTCGCAGGTGCACACAGACTGATAGATGCCGGCATCACCGGTGAGGAGCATCTGAAGGAAATCCAGAAAAGCTCGGTTATGGGCATCCTCATTGCAGCAGTTGTAAGAGTGCTTCTGTTCCTTGCCGTACTCGGCGTAGTTGTAAAGGGTGTGACACTGGATGCCAAGAATCCGGCAGCAGATGCATTTCTGCAGGGTGCCGGACAGATCGGCTATCGTTTTGCGGGACTTGTGCTTCTCTGTGCAGCGCTGACCTCCATCATCGGCTGCGCATATACCTCTGTTTCCTTCTTAAAGACATTCAGCAAGGGAATTGCAGATCATGAGAACGGATGGATCATCGGATTCATCGCTGTTTCCACACTGATCATGTTCCTGATGGGCAGTCCGGCCAAGCTTCTCGTTCTGGCAGGTGCACTGAACGGACTGATCCTCCCGATCTCCCTCGGTATCTGCCTGATCGCAGCCAAGAGGAAGGATATCATGGGAGAGGATTACAGACATCCTGACTGGCTCCTGATCCTTGGAATTATCGTCGTAATTATTGCCGCCTATGTCGGTGTCAAGTCACTGGGCAATCTCGGCAAGCTGTTCGGATAAGTTTAACAGAATCAAAAGTCTGAGCAGGGGCGGAGGCTCCTGCTCAAAGTCGTGACTGGAGTTTATTATGCAGAATATAAAAATAGTACCGGAGGGAGACTCCTCCATCCTGATTGTATTCGGGAATGAGATCTGTCCGGAAACAAACCGCAGGATCTCTGCAGTTGTGCATCTGATCCGCAGCCAGAAAATCGAGGGACTGGTGGATATGATTCCCTCATACTGCGCATTGCTGGTCAATTACAATCCGCATGTGCTGGGATATGAGGCTATCCGCGAGCGGATTGAAAAGCTGCTTTCCATTGATGTAAGCGAGGCAGCCGGAACAAAGAGAGTATTCGAGATTCCGGTGTGCTACGGCGGCGCATACGGACCGGATATCCAGAATATCGCAGATCATGCCGGTATGAGTGTGGAGGAGGTTATCAGCCTGCACAGCTCCAGGGATTACCTGATCTACATGCTGGGATTCCTGCCGGGTTTCTGCTATCTCGGCGGACTGGATGAACGCATTCATACACCGAGGCTCGCAAATCCGCGTCTTAAAATCCCCGCAGGCTCTGTCGGGATCGGCGGTGCGGCCACCGGTATTTATCCGATGGAATCGCCCGGCGGCTGGCAGCTGATGGGACTTACACCGGTCAGGACCTATGATCCTGACCGCAAGGTGCCGATTCTCCTGGAGGCGGGCGACTATATCCGTTTTATTCCGATCGATACGGCAGAATTTGACAGAATCCGTGCGCTTTGCGACAAGGGCGAATACGAATGCACAGTCCATGAGGAGAAGGTGGAGTAAATGGGATTTCGGATCATTAAGGGTGGCATGCTGACCACCGTGCAGGATATGGGACGTTACGGCTATCAGAGCCAGGGCATCAATGTCGGCGGCGTCATGGATGTGCGTTCCTTTAAAATAGCAAACCTCCTTCTGGATAATCCGGAGAATGAGGCTGCGCTTGAGATTACGCTGATCGGACCGACGCTGGAATTTACCTCGGATGTCATCATTGCCATTACCGGTGCGGATTTCCAGCCGACTTTGAACGGCCATCCGGCGCCGATGTATACCGCGATTTATGTTCATAAGGATGATGTGCTGAAGTTCGGAAGTGCCATCAACGGCAGCCGTGCCTATATTGCTTTTTCCAGCTATCTCAAGATACCGACGGTGATGGGCTCCAGAAGCACCAATTTAAAGAGCCGCTTCGGCGGCTTCAAAGGCAGGAAGCTGATGGACGGAGATTATGTGGAGTTCCGCATCCGGCGGCGGTATCTCCCGTTTTTCCTTTCCAGGACACTGGATCCGGACGAATATGAGGACGGAACAGAGACGCTGCGGGTTGTCATGGGACCGCAGGAGGAAAAATTCACAAAAGAGGGAATACGTACTTTTCTTTCCGGCGAATATACGGTAACCTCGGAATTTGACCGGATGGGCTGCCGTCTGGATGGTCCGCTGATTACGACGGAAAACGGATCGGATATTATTTCGGACGGCATTGCATTCGGCGCAGTACAGGTACCGGCGCACGGCAAGCCGATCATCCTGCTGGCAGACAGACAGACGACCGGCGGCTATGCCAAGATTGCATCTGTCATCAGCGTGGATCTGCCGAGGCTTGTACAGAAAAAGACGGATCAGAAACTGCGGTTCAAGAAGGTGACCGTAGAGGAGGCGCAGCGGCTTCTGCTTCAGGAGGTAAAGGAACTGGATCAGATGCGGCACAGGATCCACCAGCCGTGCAAGGAAGTTCTTGACTGTCGGGAAACAGCCAAGCGTCTGGGCAGACTTTATGTCGGCGCAGTCAATACAGCAGCACATTTCTGATCATTGTTTTCTGATCACTATTGAAGCATATAAGGAGAAACCCATGGATCTGGAAAAAATTGAAGGACTGGTAAAAATACTGGAGAACTCATCTCTTACGGAAATGACCATAAGAGACGGAGAATTTAAAATATCAATGAGCAAGCTGGATCATGCACCGATCGTCAGTGCCGGCGGGCTCCCGGCTGCTGCGGCACCGGCTGCAGCAGTGAGCGTCAGCACCGGTGAGGATGCTGCGGCGGAGGATGAGAATCTTTATATCACATCGCCGATCGTCGGCACATTCTACTCTGCGTCGGCGCCGGACATTCCTGCCTATGTCAGGGTAGGCGATCATGTAAAGGCCGGCGAGCCGGTCTGCATCCTGGAGGCAATGAAGCTCATGAATGAGATTACGGCAGATTTCGACTGTGAGATCGAGGCGGTGCTGGTTTCCAATGAGCAGAAGGTGGAATACGGACAGCCGTTGTTCCGTGTCAAAAAACTTTAATCCGGGAGGCACTACGTGTTTAATAAGATATTAATTGCCAACAGAGGCGAAATAGCGGTCCGCATCATCCGTGCCTGCCGGGATCTCGGGATCCAGAGTGTCGCGGTGTATTCCGTCGAGGACAAGGATGCG
>CAZPEW010000003.1:9705-28786 GCA_964585695.1 uncultured Lachnospiraceae bacterium | reverse complement strand
GTCTGGTATATCTCCCGGTTTAAAAAAATTTTAAAAAACATTTGAAATTTCAAAATCAAACAGCTAAAATGGAAACTCGAAAATGAATATAGTAACATCATCAAACAGCGTGTAGCAGATCTGCGTAAGTCCGGTTGACAGATCCAGCTGCACGTTTTGTTATTGCTTTTTAAGGAGAATCCACTATGGAAGAAAAATCAAACAGTTTTCTCGAAACAGAACCCGTCTCTCTGCTCATGCGGAAATATTCTGTTCCCTGCATCATCTCTCTTCTGGTCGCAGCCCTTTACAATATTGTCGACCAGATTTTTATCGCGAATGCTTCCTATCTCGGTTCCTACGGGAATGCAGCCAATACGGTTGTGTTCCCGCTGACCGTAGTTGCACTGGCACTCGCTGTTCTGATCGGAGACGGCACCTGTGCCTTTGTCAGTATCTGCCTCGGCGCCGGGCGCGCTGAGGATGCACACAGAAGCATCGGTTCCGCCGTGCTGCTTTCCGTGCTGACAGGCATTCTGCTGACTCTTTTATATCTTGTGTTTGCAGATCCGCTCCTGACTGTCTTCGGCGGTCAGGTCAATGCGGAAACCTACCATTATGCACACGAATATTTCTTCTGGATCACCGTCGGTATCCCCTTTTACGTATTCGGTCAGGCCATGAATCCGATTATCCGTTCAGACGGCAGTCCAAAATTCGCTATGGTTTCCACCGTAGCCGGTGCTGTCACAAACCTGATTCTGGATCCGGTTTTCATTTTCCCTTTTCATATGGGAATGATGGGTGCTGCCATTGCAACCTCCATCGGACAGCTTCTGACTGCTGTCCTTTCCGTCTGGTACCTCTGCCATATGAAATCTGTCCGTCTTAAAAAAGAAAGTTTCCGGATTTACGGAAAACTCTGCCGGAGATATCTGCCGCTGGGAATTACCTCTTTCCTCTCTCAGATCTCCCTGGTCGCATCCATGGCAGCCGTTAACAACATGCTCCGCAGCTGCGGTGCACAGGATCCGGTCTACAGTGCAGCAGAATATGCGCAGATACCGATGGCGGTTGTCGGCATTGTCATGAAGTTTTTCCAGATCGTAATCAGCATTGCTGTCGGCATGGCTGCGGGCTGCATTCCTGTTGTCGGCTACAATATCGGCGCCGGACGGAAGGATCGGGCACGGGAGCTCTTTACCATCCTCCTCTGTGCCGAGGCACTGACCGGCTTTATCGCAACACTTATTGTCGAGCTCTGCCCGACACAGCTGATCCTGCTTTTCGGCGCGGCACACGAGAGCAGCTACTACACTGCATTCGCCAAAAAGAGCTTCCGGATCTACCTCTGCATGATGACACTTGCAACTGTAAATAAAGCTTCCTTTATTTATCTGCAGTCTCTCGGAAAGGCATTTCTCTCCACCATGCTTTCCATGATCAGAGAAGTCGTATTCGGCGTAGGTTTCGCCCTGCTTCTGCCGGTTTTCTTCGGCCTCAGCGGTGTGCTTTATTCCATGCCGGTTTCCGATTTCCTGACCTTTCTTGTCACAACATGCGTTATTTTCTATATCTATAAGGAACTCCGGCAGCCTGCAGAAAAAGAAGCAGCAGCCATGCCGGCATTCGCGGAAGGAGCAAAGTGATGCCTAAAACAAAAGCACAGGGATTTATTTTCGGACTGATTATGTCCTATGCCATGGCCTACGGCATGGAAATTTACAATATCGCAATCAAGGAGGGCTTCTCCCTGAAGCTGGGCGGCTTCAGCACCATGACCAACCGGGTTTTCCTTGATGCACTGCTGGAAGCCTCCTATATGGGACTTTTTGTAATGCTGTTTTCCAGTCTTTTCGGAAATAAAACAGGAGCCGCCTTCCAGGAGCGGCACTGCCGCTTCGGAAAAGACAACCCCTATTTCTGCCGGCTCATGCGTCAGGCGGGCACCGTTTTCATCATGTGCCCGACCATGAGTCTGACCGCCTCTGTTCTTTTCAACGTAATCCTTGCCCGCCAGTCCCCGCTGCAGCTTCCGGCAATCTGGTTCGGCACCCTTCTGAAGAATTTCCCGATGGCCTTTTTCTGGAATATGTTTGCTGCGGCGCCGTTTACCCACTGGGTATTCGAAGCGCTTTTTCCTGCAAGGGAACCGTCAGATATTCCGGCTCAGCAAAAGACGGTTTAATGTATCATACATAACCTCCGGCTCAATCGGTTTGGACAGGTGCGCATTCATCCCGGCCGCACGGCTCTTTTCCACATCCTCATCAAAGGCATTGGCCGTCATTGCAATGATCGGAATGGTCTTTGCATCTGCCCGGTCCCAGTGACGGATGCTCATTGCTGCCTGGAGGCCGTCCATCAGCGGCATCCGGATGTCCATCAGCACCGCGTCATAATAATCCTGCGGATGCTTTGTAAACATTTCAAAAGCCTTGAGACCGTTGACAGCTGTCTCTACCGCAAAACCCTTTTCCTTAAGAAGCGTTTCTGCAATTTCTGCATTCAGCGCATTATCCTCTGCAAGCAGCAGCCGTTTTCCCTTGAAATCATAGTGCAGCTCCTGCCCTGCTGCCTCCCCCGGTTTTTCTCTGGATTTCTCGAATGCTGAAATCAGCGTAGACCGGAAAAACGGCTTGGTAATCAGGTAATCTGCTCCGGCTGCCTTTGCATCCTCCTCTATCGCCTGCCAGTCATAGGCGGAAATAATAATGATCGTCACCTCCGGTCCGACAATCCTGCGGATCTCACGGGTTGTTTCCACACCGTCCATTTCCGGCATCTTCCAGTCAATCAGAATATAATCATATGCATGCTTTTCTGCCCAGTTCTGCCTTACCCGGTCTACCGCTTCATATCCCGAGGTAACCCATTCGCCGCACATTCCGATCTCTTTTAGAATGCGGTCTGTCTGCTCACAAATAACCGCGTCATCATCCACAACCAGTACATGGAGATTCCGGAGCTGTACCGGCCGTTCCACAGGATAAGCAGCCGCTGCCGTTTCCAGCGGAATATCAATTGTAAATTCACTTCCGACGCCGACGATGCTCCGGAGAGAGATCCAGCCGCCCATCAGGTTCACGAGATTTTTTGTAATAGCAAGACCCAGGCCTGTTCCGCCGAAAACGGTGGTGGTGGATGCATCAGCCTGTTCAAATGGTTCAAAAATTCTTTTCTGGTTCTCCTCGCTGATGCCGATTCCTGTATCACTGACCGTAAAACGCAGTTTCATACCGTTTTTCTGTCTGGACACTGTCCGTACAGAGAGTGCAACTTTCCCTTTTTCGGTGAATTTAACCGCGTTTCCCAGCACGTTGATCAGAATCTGCTGAAGTTTCATTTCATCTCCGATACAGCTGTCCGCGATATCCGGTGCGACGATGCATTCGTAATCGATTCCCTTGGCTTTTGCCTGGTTATAGATGATGGTGTTGATTCCGTCAATAAAATCCTTGAACTGAAATGTCTCATTTTTAAGCAGCATCTTGCCGCTCTCGATCCGGGACATATCCAGGATGTCGTTAATGAGCGAGAGCAGATAACGTGAGGACAGACCGATCTTGGAAATACAGTCTGCCACCTTGTCTTCATTTCCGATGGACTGCGCTGCGATGGTGTCCATGCCGATAATGGCATTCAGCGGTGTCCGGATCTCATGGCTCATCCGCGAGAGGAAGCTGCTCTTTGCCATACTTGCCTGATTCGCCGCTGCCAGTGCCTCTGCCATTCTTTCTCTGTTTTCCCGCTCCTCCTCATAAATCTCCGTAATCTCACTCTGGAGGAATACGAGGGTATCTTTATGATGATCCAGGTAAAAACAGTCCACCTTGTTTCTGCGGTGCGGATTACCGGCAATCGATCTGTTTCTGCTCTGTGCCGTATAATAAATAGCCAGAACCGGACTGTTCTTGAGGCCTTCCGTAATTGCATCCAAAGCAAAGCGGGCAGAAATCTCCCTCGCACACGTACGGTCAAAAATATAGCTTTCTGCATAATGCAGCGCTCTCTCATAGGAAACGCCGCGGATATGACTGATCCGTTTATCATCGGACGCTCGTACAGAAAGACGTCCGGTCCGGAGCTCTACCGTCATGACTGTTGTATAATTGGCCGCCGCAATCTCATGTGCGATCATCTCACTGATAACAGTATCATTGATGTCTCTGGTATAGAAAAACGCAATCGTATCTCCGGATGACGGATCTGTCAGAACCTCGACATCCGTATTCACCCAGACCACTGCATCCCCGACCAGTCTCCGGTAGCGGAGCTGCTGCCTGTAGATCGGTTTTTCTGTGCTCCTGCGGAACCGGACCGCCTTCAGACACGTTCCCAGGAAGAGCTTTCTGTCCTCTGCATATGGTATTCTGGCAAGCATATGCAGAAGCAGCTTCCGGGATTCGGATGCTGCCGCCTCGGGTCTGTCTGCAAAATACGCTTCCGCCTCAGCCAGGATTTCCGCTCCGGGTTCTGTATCCTTGAACTGTTCATCTCTGGTCTTAAAAACAACCTGGTTGTTCCGGGTAATATTACAGGAAAACACCTCCGTCATATTTCCCTCAAGATACAGCATGCGGCGGCGGTTCTCGGTAATACGGTCCTCCGTCCTCTTCTGCTCGCTGACATTCGTGGCATAGCCCTCTGCACGGAGCAGCCGGCCGTCTTCATTCCTGACTGCCCTGAAATGCGAGCTGATCCACAATGGCTTCCCGTCATAAACCGTCTGCACAATGCAGCTTGCCTCTTCTTCCCCTGCGTCGATTTTACGGATCATCTGCCGGAAACGCTCTCCATCCACCTCAGACATCCCGGTATGGGAAATAAAGGACTCCGGAAAGTTTTCAAAGATAACCGGCAGATTCCTGTAATGCACATTGAGAAGCGGCAGATCCAGCCGGCGGCGTTCCGGAAAGTATGTAAAGTACTGTACATCCGAATAGTTGATGGCATCCTGCAGAAGCCGCTGATACTCCACGGATTCATTCTCCGCCACCTTTTCTGCCGTAATATCAATAATGCAGGCCAGGTAAAAAAGCTCATCTCCGTACAGCACGGACCGGGCACTGATCTGGTACCAGCGCAGCTCGGTTTCATCCTTGTACCGGTAGCGGTAAATCTGGCGGAATGCGGTTCCCGGGACAGATAGTGATTTCTGTTTTTCTGCAAGTACTGTTCTATCCTGTTCCGAGATACGTCCGACAGCATACTCTTCTGCACTTGCCGACTCACTGAACGGGATCCCGTAAAGCTTGCATAAAAGCGGATTTACAATCCGGCTGATTACTTTTCCGTCTCTGATTTTGGTAACACTCAGCCCGAACGGTACATTGTTTACGATATTCTCCAGCTCCTCTGCATGGATCTTAAGCTGCATTTCCGCGTGCAGTCTCTGGTATGCCCCGCCCAGCGTATAGGCAAAAGCCAGAAGCATCTCTCCGGCATGCGCCAGCTTGTCCTCGGCAGGATTATCAACACCGATAAAACCTGCGAGATGCTCCCGGATCATAATCGGTGCTTCCATGTAGCTGCGGATACCCTGCATGCTCATGATCTCATACTCATCCGGCCGCGCAGCTCTGATCTCCTCAATATCCGACACCGTAACAATCTCTTGTTTCTTAAAAAACGGCATCCAGTAATCCATGTAATGGATATCCACCTTCTGCAGCTTCTCAATCTCCGGTTCCACGCCCTCTCTGCACCATTCAAAGGTATTGGTCAGCGTCCTGCCGTCCGGATTGATTCTGATAATATAGGTCCTGTCTGCCTTGAAAAATTCTCCCATTCTCCGGAGTATCTCCGTCATACATTCCTCTTCCGCGCTGGAAGCATTCAGAAGCTGTGTGGCATCAAGCTGCGTCTGTGCAGCTTCCACCACGTTTTTAAGTGCATTCTGCTGCTGTACAAGATCCGTTATATCATCAATAAAATGCACATAAGCATCATGCCCGCACCATCTGATAAATGAACCGGACAGTCTCTCCCACTTCTTTTGGGATGGATCATATCTGGTAACCGCACAGGACCCGCAGCCCTCCGTTTTCATAATACAATCCGTGCATTCCTCTTTTTTCCCGAAAAGAAGCTCATAGCATTTCATACCGATGTAGTTCGCGCCTTCTACGGCACCGCATTTTTTGGCTGACTTATTGGCAAACAGAACTTCATGGGTAGAACAGTCCCGCACAAGCACCTTCCTGTCCGTGTGATCCAGAATATTCTGATAAATGTCCGTTTCAACGGATGCATTGGCATAAACAGCAAGAAAAACCGGCGCACCATCTATCTCCCCGCAGATTTTTGCATTCATATGTGCCCAGTCAATCCCAAGCTTTTTATGGAATACCCTGTAAAAACAGTCAATCGGCTTTCTGGTTTCAATGCAGGTCCGGACAGCCTGCATCAGCTTCGGCACATCCTCCTCAATGATAAAAGAAGCTGCATCCCGTCCCGAATGCTGCAGATATTCTTCCATTGTCATGCCATTAAGGCGTGGAAGTTCCTCTGAAACATACAAGGTTTCCACCTGTTTTCCGTTCCATCTGTAAATAGCTGCTGCCCCCGGTGTGTTTCTCTCCAGAAATGCCAGCTCCTGTTCTGTTATTTCCATTTCCCGCCTCTTATCGGTCTGATCTGCCTGTATCAGATATCCTGCTATTCTGTATTGTAACCCTCCCGCCTAAAAAAAGCCACAGATTCATAGATGCATCCTGCTCTCTGTTCATAAAGACATACCTATGTCCCGCTGCCGTCCTCTGCCGCGCTTCTTTCATAAGCATACATATTGCCGGAAACCGCAACAGTGCCGGTATCCTTTGTTTTTCCGAGGATGTCCTCTGCAAGGGCCGCAGCCTCCTCCTGATCAAGTGCTGCAATATGCTCGCTGTTGACCTCGGCAACCGTCTGCTCCGCTGTAAAAAGCACACTGAAATACCTCGTCTGGAAAGAGAATTCCGGCGAAACACGGAATCCCGGATCTTTCCCCGTTTTCTGATCAGACGGAATCACGCCCTGATTTTCCATAATAAAGTCCAGCGTATCGGCAATCCTGCTCCATGCCCGATGGCAATTCACAGCATTTACCAGTACCAGTACAAACAGAAGCATGATTGTCACCGTCAGTGTAGCGGCCAGTATAAATTTCCTCTGCAGTTTTTTAAGCATCTTTTCTGCCGAGAGCAAAGCTCCCGCCCTCATCCCCGCTAATCCGGAGATCCGCACCGATCGCAGACAGCTTCTGCCGCAGATAGGAAATATATATCCATACAATACGGCTGTCCGCGTCCGGTTCTTCCTTCCAGATACGCATAAAAAGCTCCTCCGTTGAGAACCATTTTTCCTGATTCATCATAAAAAGAGCCATAAGACGCGCCTCCGTACCGGAAAGGTGAATCGAATTTCTGCTGCTGAGTTCCTGTTCCGCCGTGTCAAGCAGCACGCCCCCGGCGGAAATCATCTTTGGATGGTATTCCTCCTTCCGCCTTGATACCGAGCGGATCCTGGCCAGCAGCTCCTTCATCGCAAATGGCTTGGGCAGATAATCGTCTGCGCCGCTGTCCAGCCCCAGTACCCGGTCCTCGACTTCCGCCTTGGCTGTCAGCAGAATCACCGGCGTCGTATCGCCTCTCCCGCGAATGCTGCGGAGCGCCTCAATTCCATCCATTTCCGGCATCATAATATCCAGAAGCATTACATCATAGATATTCTTTTCCGCTTTGGCCAGTGCTTCCAGTCCGTTTTCCGCAGTATCCACTTCACAGCCCGATTTTTCCAGCACTGCTGCCACTGCACAGGACAGGTCCGTTTCATCTTCAGCAATCAGTATTCTCATCTTCTGTATTCTCCTCTATCCACTCTCGGATTGTCTGCATGGAAACATCACAGGCTGCAAGCTCATCTGCGCAGCGTTTCAGCTCCCGTACTGCAATGTCCTGATTCTGTATTCTCTTTTTATATTTCATCCGATGCTCAAGACTCGCCCAGGAATCCATTGCTATCGTCCTTAGCTGTATCTCGGCATAATAAAACGGCCGCAGACAATCCGGATCCCGATGGCATCCTTGATGTCCGTAAGCGCGGCCTCCGCTGTTTCCGGAAGCCCTCTCCGCCTGCACTTATCCCGCATGCTCTGGTCCGTTTTGATTCTCCCGAGGATATGCTCATAAACCATATCATTTTTGATCCTTGCCAGAATTTCTTCCTCTTTTTCCGTCAGCTCCTGCCTGTACTGCCCGTAAATATCGGCTGATGGAACTCTGTTCTCTTCTGTCTCCATTCTGTCAGACTCCCTCATTTTTCTTTTCTGAGTTTACAAAATGAACATAAAATGAAACTGAAAAACAGGTGCCGGATACAATAATGTATCTGACACCTGTTTTCTCAGCCGGCAAGCGTATTCCGCAGGACCGAATAAAGCTTCTCTGGATCAATCGGTTTTGCAATATGTCCATTCATCCCTGCATCCAGGCACTTTTTTATATCATCAGAAAAAGCATCTGCCGTCATCGCAAAAATCGGCACGGTTTCTGCATCCGGTCTCTCCGCAGCCCGAATTGCCTTCGCAGCCCCAAGACCATCCAGAACCGGCATTCGCAGATCCATGAGAATGCAGTCAAAATAGCCGACCGGAGCCGGTTCATAATGGAGTTCAATGTTTCCATTCTCAACCTTGGCCATATCCAGGATATTATTGATAAGACTCAGCAGGAACCTGGCACAGGTATTGATCTTTGTAAGACAATCCGCTGTAAACGGAGGATTATTCTCCTTCTGCGCTAGATAGGCCATTCCGATTACACCGTTCAGCGGTGTACGCATATCGTGGCTCATCCTCGAAAGGAACTCGGTTTTTGCAATATTCGCTGCTTCTGCTGCATGCTTTTCTTCCTCTCGCATGCGGATACGCCTGATCCAGCCGACGGAGGGTTCGCTCACATACTGATCAACATCATAATACGATGCATAGAAGCGCTCTGTTTTCTCATCAAGCGGTTTATGGCTGGCACGAATGCCAATCCAGATATATCTTCCCTCTCCGTCAAGATTGCGGAATCTGCAGTCGAATGTCCGATGTTCCTTGATCGACTGCAGCGCTTCAGAAAGCAATCCGGCACGATCTTCCGGATAAACTGAATTAATGGTCCCTTTTTCAAAGAAACGTGCACGATCCTCCCGGCGGGCCCTGATCATCCTGTAAAATCCATCATTGAGATATTTCATCGTAATGGTTGAATCCGCTACATCAAAAACGCCGACACCTGCCGGGATTTCATCTAATGCCTCAAATTCTATTTCTGCCTCAGGTCTGTCTTTTTGTTCCATTCTATGCGCCTCTCAAAATTAGCAGCTGTCTCAGCAAAGCCTCCTGGCTTTATGAAAACAAGGCATACAATAAATTTTTCTCGTTCTACGCAATAAGATAATAAATTACTTTAGAATATCACCAGGCTATTAAAAATACAATGTCAGCTTCCACTCATAAAAACGCCGGAAACTGTGTATATGCGTCATATTGAATTTGTGTCA
Organism: uncultured Lachnospiraceae bacterium; assembly: GCA_964585695.1. GTDB lineage: Bacteria > Bacillota > Clostridia > Lachnospirales > Lachnospiraceae > Oribacterium. The sequence continues at coordinate 19,276 of CAZPEW010000003.1, read as the reverse complement.
GTTAGATGATATAGTTAAAAAAATTGTTAATTTATCCATTTCTGTATAAAATTTTCCAAAACAGATTCAATATAATGGATAAATTTCTGAGGGGGTATTTTATGCAGCACAAGCTTGAAGAATTCCGTGTCTGCTTTGACAGCAGCCCGATCGCTTTTTGTGTGTTGCGTTCTGTAAAAGATGAAACCGGGCGGACAGCTGATCTTGAATACATATATGCCAACAAGGCTCTTGCAGATATTGATAACAGCACTGTTGAAAAACTTGTCGGAAATACCATTGCAAAGATATTTCCAAATCCTGACGCTGAATGGTTTTTGTTGTTTGACAAGGCAGCAGATGGTCATCCTGGCGAACCGATTACCCGTTTTATTGCACAGTTAAACCGCTATCTTTCGATACAGATCTACCATGTCAAGGAGGATTTCTGTGCCTGCATTGTAAATGATGTTACTGCACATGAGGCACAGATGCATGAATATGAAACCCAGCTTATGCTTTACCGGACCCGGGAGAAGGCTGAACGGCTCCGTTACGATAATCAGCGGCTCAGTGCTATCATATCTCATGCAGATGTATATTACTGGGAATGCGATCTGAGCAATGATACTGCCGTGTTTGATACACGATTCCTTGACAAATTTCATTTTACTTCTGATAAAATGACAAATTATCCGAATCCAATCCTGCAGAAAGGAATCATTGCTGAAGAAAGCAAAGAAGAATTCATCGGTCTTTATGATGCGGTTAAAAGGGGGATGAAGACAGCACAGAAAGCAATCCGCCTCTCCAAGGAATACGGACACGGATGGTATCTTATTAAACTCACAGGTGGCGTTGATAAAACGGGACATCCTACGCATGCCTTTGTCACGGCGCAGTCAATGGGGAGCTATCAGGAACTGGAACAGCAGTTTCTGGTAACACTGGATCAGCACGGTCTCTATTCATGGCTGATCGACCTGAAGTATCATACTTCTACGGCATCAGAAGCCTTTATGCGGGATTTCGGGCATCCGGGGTATTTTCCGCCGCTGGACCAGCTGCATGGCCTTGCAGCGTCACGAGGGATTTACCCGGATGACCAGGAGCTTTTTGAAAACATTTATCGCCGTCTTTACAGGGGAGAGAATGAAATCCGCGAACGTTATCGCCGGAAAAACCGCCGGACCGGTCAGTGGGACTGGATCTACGCCTGTTACGATGCTGTCCGGGATGCATCCGGTGAACTGTCCCGTGTAATTGTCAGCGCGGCCAATATCAATCATAAGGTTGAAGAAGAAGCACGGTATGAGACCTTTGATAACTACCGCAAACTCGTATTTGAAAATACAGAGGCTTCCTTCCGCCTGAATCTTACCAGAAACCTGTGCGACGATGCCTACACGAAGAATACAGAGCTCAGCAGATTCACGAAGGAAACAACGGCAGACAGTTTCTTCAACAGGGTTTACGGATACTTTGCCGATACATCCGAACTGGAACGGTATAAAGAGACATTCTCAAGAGACAGCCTCCTGAAGCGTTTTGCCGAGGGAAAAACCATGGCAGAGTCCGAACATCGCCTGAAACTGGCGAGTGGCAGAACAATCTGGCTTAATGTGCATGCAGAAACAGCACAGAATCCGCAGAACGGAGAGATTGAAACTATCCTTTACTGTTTCAACATCGACAGAAAGAAAATTACAGAATCAATTGTAAATGAACTGGTAAAGCAGGATTATGAATTTATTCTCCTGCTGGATCTTGATACGGAAAAAGTGACGCAGTTCGGCGGTGCGCCGGAAGCATCGGCAGGTATCCTGTATGAGGACAGCGATTACAGAACAATCATGACGGCCGCTCTCAGGAACCTGATACCGGAAAATCAGCTTATGGAAGCAATCCATGCACATGAAATTATAACAATTAAATCCCACCTGGAATCAGAAGGCAGCTATCAGGTCTCCATGGTCTCAAAAACAGGCCGGTATCTCTACTGGCGTTTTGGCTATCTTGGCAGCGATCATACAAAGGTTCTGATTGGCCGGAGCGATATTACGGAAAGTATGCGGAAAGAACAGGCTCAGCGTCATGAACTGGAGGAAGCCCTGAAAAAGGCAAGAATCGCCAGCAAAGCCAAAACAGAATTTCTCGCAAATATGAGCCATGATATCCGTACACCTATGAATGCCATCATGGGGATGACAGGATTGGCCATCGAACATATTGATGATAAGGCCTCGGCATTGCAGGATATGAAGATTGTACAGTCATCCGGGAGACATCTTCTTTCTCTGATTAACGATGTTCTGGATCTTTCATACATAGAAAGCGGAAAGATGCTCATTTCCAGGGAAAACTTCTCGCTTCCTTCTTTAATTCAGGAAGTGACTTCCGTTATGCAGCCTAACTTTATCAGTAAGGAGCAGGATTATTCTGTATCCTTTGATGTCACCGGGCATGAATTTTTTATCGGAGACCCGATCCGTATTAAACAGGTCCTGATCAACCTTCTGAGCAATGCAAATAAGTACACGCCTAAGGGCGGCACGGTCCGGCTTTTTATTGCAGAGCATGCGGAAGAAGGAAGAAAACAGCCGGTCATCGAATTCTGTGTTTCAGATAACGGGATCGGTATTTCAAAAGAGAAACTTTCTTCCATATTTGATCCGTTCTTCCGGGAAGTCAGTTCCACCGTCAATCGTGTCGAAGGAACAGGGCTTGGCCTTTCTATCGTAAAGACGATTGTAGATGCAATGGACGGCCATATCCGCCTGGAGAGTAAAAAAGGAAGGGGATCAGCCTTCTTCATCCAGATCCCCATGGATGCAGCGCCTGAAAACTATGTGCTTAATAAGTATGCTGTTCTTCGGGAGCGCAGTATCATTATCCTTGAAAACCAGCCTGGTATATCAACAATCCAGAAATCTCTTGCACTTGCCGGAATCCACGCGGTATCGGTGCAGGAAGAAAAAGACCTGCTGGATAAAGCAGTAAATAATGTATATGATGCAATCGTTGTAAGTCAGCAGGCACTTTCTGCCGGACTTTTCAAAGCTCTGAGGGAAAATGCAAATGGCAAGCCTGTTCTGATTGCCATTGAGAATGGTAAAGCCGATATCGAAAAGGCAGAAGAAATTTTAAAACAGGTGGATGCAATGCTTCCGGCACCGGTTTTTACCAGCACCTTATGTGATACGATTGTAGACCAGCTTGAGAACAGAAACATCGCGGGTGTTTCGCAGAAATATCTGGATGGAAAAAAACTGCTCGTAGTAGATGACAATAATATCAACCGCCTGGTCGCCAAAATGATGCTCGAGGGCTCCGGTGCGGAGATTGTCCTTGCTGAGGATGGGACGCAGGCCGTGCAGATTTTTGCTGATTCAAGGCCGGGTGAGTATCAGGCAATCCTGATGGATGTCATGATGCCGATTATGGGCGGATATGAGGCTACCCGGAAAATCAGATCTCTGAATCGTCCGGATGCAGAACTGATCCCTGTTATCGCAATGACAGCAAATGCATTCTCTGAGGATATCCGGCGCTCAAAAGATGCAGGTATGAATGCCCATATTACCAAACCGATGGATCCCAGTCTTGTACGAGATGTACTGATTCGGCTCCTGTAGAAATTCTTTGACTTAATTGATTCTCCTGCTGCTAAAACAGTCTGCCGCAAATATATACAAGAATATACTTATTTAATAAAATTATTAGGCTTAAAATCGTTTACACTCGTTTACTGCAATTTAAATTAAAGTGACGATTTTAAGCCATATCTAAATGGAGACAGTGGGATTCGAACCCATGACCTCTGCGTTGCGAACGCAGCGCTCTCCCAGCTGAGCTATGCCCCCTCAAAACAAATCTATTCTAGCACACTTTCTGCCTTAAAGAAAACTGATTTCTTATATAAAATCTCAAAATTAAAAAATATTTTTCTTCCTTATTCCCGGGACAATGATTATAATAAAGCCAGCAAATGCATCGGAGACATAATGAAAACTATTTTTTATAAACTGTGGACGCTGATTTCAAAAGATATCGGCTGTACCAATGAAACAAAGAAGTCTGCTGTCATCATGCGGCTTCTCTGTTTGATGATGTTTCTTTATTTTATACTGGAAACTGCTGTAAGGCTTGCGTCCGGACGGTTCTCGCTGGTCTTTGTTTCGGCTGCATTCGCATTTGCCTATTTTGTATGCATGTACCTGACTTACATTGACCATGTGCGTATGGCACGCATTTTTATAAATGTCTTTACCGTTCTCCTGGTCATTATATATGTTGCTCTCTTTGGATGGTTCTGCGGCGTACAGCACATGCTGTATGTGCTTCTTGTATTCCAGCTTCTGACAAGCCACAGCCGGCTGCCTGTAAAGGCTGCATCCGCACTTTTACTGTTTTTTCTGCGTATCGTACTGTATTTCTGCACACAGTATTTCCCGCCGGTTCTCGATGTTACCAGGACGGAGCAGGATTTCCTGCAGATCTTCTATACTTTCAATTCGTTTGCGGGTATTATCTGCATGACTCTGGTTTTTGCAAGAGATTCTCTTAAAATGGAGCGGAAGCTCCTCAGCTACAGCGACGAGATGAAGCATCTGGCTTCAACAGATCCGCTTACGCATCTCTGCAACCGGCGTGCAGCCATTGAATTTTTCCAGAATCTCCAGAATCTCCCGCAGGAAAAAGCGAGCTATATCAATATTGCAATCGGAGATATCGATTTCTTTAAGGTAATCAATGATACCTACGGACATGATGCCGGTGATGCGGTTCTGTCCTTTTTATCTCAGATGTTCACCAACTTTATGCGCGGCAAGGGTATTGTTGCCCGCTGGGGCGGTGAGGAATTCCTGTTTATTATCACCGGTATAAACGGCGACCAGGCACTTACCGAGCTCGAGAATCTCCGGAATAAAATCGAGCTTTCCCATATTCCTTTCAACGGCATGGATTTGCGGGTAAAAATGACTTTCGGCCTGCAGGAGCACAGCATGGAGAGTCCGATGGAACAGACCGTGGATCTGGCTGACAAAAAACTGTATTACGGAAAATCCCGCGGCAGAAACCAGGTCGTATTTTAAACAATACCGCCGCTCCGCAAAAAAGGGCACTGCAGAAAACAGATTCTGCAATGCCCCTTTGATTTTTCCGGCCGTACTTTTCTTTGATTATTCCAGCGCAGTTATTCCAGCGTGATCACATTCTTCGTAAACCACTTGACGGAAATCTTCTCCAGTGTCCCGTCTTTCTTCATATCCTCCAGCACTCCCTTTACAGCATCTGCAAGCTCCGTATTTCCTTTTTTGAAACCAATGCCGTAATCTTCCTTTGACAGTGCATCATCGAGGATTTTGAAATTCTTTTTGGTTGAAGTAATCTGGTAACCGGCAACAATGGTATCCATGCAGACTGCATCGCAGGCACCGGACTCCAGATCCATCAGCGCGGTGTTGTAATCCGCCACCTCTGTAACCTGTGCAAACGAATTCTTGAGATCTGCATTCGCAGGATCATTGATGGCAGCCAGTCCGGAGGAATCCTTCTGCACCTCAACAGCCTTTCCTTTCAGGTCTGCCGCAGATTTTATGTCAGAATCGCCGTTTACAACAAACACCTGCTCATTGGCCATATAAGGCCCAACCCATGTATATGCATCCTCTCTGCCCTGCATGGTAAATCCATTCCAGATACAGTCGATGTTTTCTGTCTCAAGCTCCATATCCTTGGCATCCCAGTTGATCGGCTGTGCGACAAACTCAAGTCCCAGGCGGCTGGCAGCTTCCTTTGCAAGCTCCAGATCAAAGCCTGTATACTGTCCATCCTCACCGACAAAGCCCATCGGCGGAAATTCCTGATCAAATCCGACTGTAAACTTGCCGGTTGCGGTCTTGACAGCTGCCGTTGCAGTCCCTGCTGCAGTGCTCTCCCCGGTCTTTGTCTCTGCGGCCGAGGATCCGGCTGCTGCAGCTGCGGTGCTTTCCGCTGTACTTTGTGCTGCTGATGACGGTTCTGTCTGTGCCGCCGTTGTTGCCGACGCACCCGAACCGCATGCTGCAAGTGCCGATGCTGCAAGAACTGCAGCGCAAATGATGGAAATGGTCTTTTTCATAATATCCTCCTGTAAGAAGCTCCCGGGGAGCATTTAATCATCGGACTCTGCCGTTGCTTTTATAGTTCATCACTCTACCATGGTAAAGTGATGCTGTCAAGAATTATTTTATATTTCCGGCCCCTTTCCTGATGTACATTGAAACTCTTTTCAAAAAAACGTATAATCAGTTTATAAACGGCATTGTGCACTGCAGACAATCCGTACATACAAGTACCGACCATTCCGACAGGAATGACATATCCCACTGAAAAGGACAGGACACCGCATGATCGGAACCAAAGAAATCCTCAGCAATGCTTTCCTCGCACTGCTGGAGGAAAAACCATACAATAAAATAACGGTCAACAATATCGTTGACCGCTGTCATGTAAACAGGAATACTTTTTATTACCATTTCCAGGACATTCCGGCGCTTACGGAATACATGGTAGATGCCTGGGCGGATTCTCTTTTTAAAGACGAACAGGATCTTTCCACACCGCTCTCCTGTATTCTTCCGTTTGTTGAGAAATGCCAGGAGCGTAAAACCGCCATTCTCCACATCTACCGCTCTGTACAGCGGGAGAGCTTCATTCGCAGCCTGAACCGCTATACAGATTATATTATCCGGAAATATCTCAACCTCGTCGCAAAAGACTATATTGTCCCCGCTGAGGATCTTGAGGTGCTCATTATTTTTTACAAATGCACACTCAGCGGAATCCTCCTCTACTGGATGGACCAGGGGATGAACTATGATCTTTCCGCCTTTTCCGAAAAGATATTTGCGCTGTTCGGCCCTGCCGGCTCCAACGCACTTTTCAGCCACGCTGTTTCCAGAAAGAGCTGACAGCATCGTTGTCTTCCCGCTTATTTTCTGCCGTGCTCTTTCCAGATTTCATCTGCAACCGGCGTCCATTTCTCTGCATAAGGAACAGTTTTGTCACAGAGATGGTCTGCACTCTCCGGTGACTGCAGATCCGTCGAATGTGCCCCTGCTGTCTTTACCATCTTCCGGAGCTTTTCCGGATTCTCCAGCATCGGACACGGGCGAAGCATGTTTTTATTAAACGGCTGTCCCTTGTGGTACTCCATCATCATCGGTGACTGCAGTGCCTGCAGCAGCGTCTTCTCCCGGATATTGGAATCCGAATAATGGATAAAGACGCAAGGATCTATATCTCCGTTTGCATTGATATGGAGATATCTGTAACCGCCTGCAATACATCCGCCGACATACTCTGCATCATTCTGGAAATCCATCGCAAACAAAGGCTTTGTCGCACGGTACCTGCGGATTCTCTCGTAGGTTCCTTTCCGCTGCTCCGGTGTCGGCATCAGAGACGGAACTGCATCATTTCCGACCGGCATATAATGGAAATACCAGATAAAGTAGGCACCAAGCTTAATCAGACTGTCATAATATTCCTCTGAAGTAATCGACTCATAGTTCGCGCTGGTATAGCAGGAGGAAATACCATATACAAGGTGCTTGTCATGCAGAAGCTGCATGGCCTTTGTTACCTTTTCATAAACGCCCTTGCCTCTGCGTCCGTCTGTTGCCTCTTCAAAACCCTCCAGCGAGATTGACGGGATGAAATTGCCGACCCGCAGCATATCATCCGCGAATGCCTCATCAATCAGTGTTGCATTGGTAAAGCACAGGAAAATACAATCCGAATGCTTCTCACAGAGCCGGATCAGATCTTTCTTTCTGACAAGAGGCTCTCCGCCGGTATAGATATACATGTATACGCCAAGTGCTTTGCCCTGCGTGATGATATCATCAATCTCCTCATAGGTAAGGTTCAGTTTATTGCCGTATTCGGCTGCCCAGCAGCCGGTGCAGTGCAGATTGCAGGCACTGGTCGGATCCAGCAGAATCGTCCACGGAATGTTGCAGCCGTATTTTTTCCGGTTGGCTTCCTGGGTTTTCCATCCATCCAGTGCAGAATGGATAAAAAAGTTCACCGCAATGGTTTTTACGACATGCGGATCCACATCATGAATGATATGGCGGATATACGGATAATATGGATGTGTCGGATCCTCGATCGCCTGTCGGATTGCTTTTCTCTGCGGTACAAACTCATCCCCCGCAAACTTGTCTGCCCAGTCCATGATTTTCAGAAGATTTTTGTCCGGATCCTTATAGAGATAGTCAAATGCCTGCTCCAGTCCGTATTTTTTTAATGTTGATGCTGCATTCATATAAAATGCCTCCCTTTCCATAAATCCGTCCATGCCGTATAAACAAACATTCGCATGTACATCCTTACTGTATTCTTTACCGGGAGGATCATCAATGGACGAAAAACACCGGATGTCTGAAATTCAGATATCCGGTGCCCTTTTGTCTAATATATATACTTTATAAAAACCTTACTTTGCTGTTTCTGCTGCAGTACTTCCGGCAGCTGAAGTCTCCGCTGCGCTTGTCTCTGCTTCTGTCTCAGCGCTGTCTGACTCTGCCGCATCTGTTTCAGCAGCATCTGCTGCCGCTGTGGTTGCAGCCTCTTCTGTTACCTTGACCTGAGACTCCAGATAGCTGAGGACAGCATCGTTAACCGCCTCCTGTGCAACCGCATCTCCGCCGAACTGCTCAATCAGCTTTACCTTGTTATAATCCTTGCCGGAAAGTTCTGACATATTCTCGGCAAGCTTCGTAATCAGATCATCATTGGAAGTAATATTCTGATCATTTGCAATCTGCTGGATCACAAACATCTGCTTTGCATAATCGGCAGCGCTGCTTTCCATCTCATCCTTGAAATCAGAAACAGACATACCGTACATATTGAGCATATCTGCAAGACCGTAGCCATACTGCTTCATCTGTGAGAGCTGTGAGCTGATGACATAAGCCTCTGCATAATTCTTAAGATCATCGGAAATCATAATTTCCGAACCATCCACTGCCTTTTCCAGCGCACTCTGCTGAATGCCGGAATGGTACTGATAGTCGCTGTTTGCTTCCAGTCTTGCCTTAATCTGCTGTCTGTACTCGGCAACAGTTGCAGCTGTTGTTCCGCTGCTGTTCTTTACCCAGTCATCTGTAAGCTCTGATGCTCTCTTTACACTGTTGACAGTAACTGCAAATACTGCTGCCTTGCCCTGCAGATCAGCATTGCTGTAATCGGAAGGGAATGTAACATTCACATCTACCTTGTCGCCCTTTTTATGGCCGACCAGCTGTGTCTCAAAGCCATCGATAAAAGAATTGGAGCCAAGCTTCAGATCGTAGCCGGTGGAAGAACCGCCGTCAAACTCCTTGCCGTCGATGGTGCCTACATAGTCAATGTTTACCGTATCTCCGTCCTTGGCTGCTTCATCTACCTCGGTAAGTGAAGACTGCAGTGCATTGTCAATCTGACTCTGTACATCTGCATCGGTGACTTCTGTTTTAGGCGTCGTTGTAACCTCAATTGCCGTGAGGTCTGCCAGCTTGATTTTGCCCATGTTCTCCAGTGTCGGCTTCTCCGGAAC
>CAZPEW010000003.1:587-9695 GCA_964585695.1 uncultured Lachnospiraceae bacterium | reverse complement strand
AGTCGAAGATGTTGCCGTTCCGTCGGTTGATGTCTCTCCTGCTGCAGTGCTGGCTGCGGTTTCCGCTGCCGTGGTTTCTGCCGTCTTGCTGCTTCCGCATGCTGCCAGCGATACAAGCATTGCTGCTGATGCAGCTGCCAGAATCAGTCTGTTTTTCTTCATAATTCATTCTCCTCATTTTCTGTTGATCTAAGCCGTATAAACTTATGATAAATATTGGTTATTTATTGAAAGCTTTAAAAGCCTTATACGTATAATATACATCCAGCTTGGATGTAATCTCAAACGGCGCATGCATAGCCAGCACCGGAACCCCGAGGTCCACGGTATCCACATTCATATCCGCAATAAACAGTGCAATGGTTCCGCCGCCGCCCTCATCTACCTTACCGAGCTCGCCGATCTGCCAGAGAATATTCTCCTCATCCATATAACGGATGATTCTGGCCATCGTCTCGGCAGATGCATCATTCGAACCGGATTTCCCGCGTGAACCTGTGTATTTTGTAAATACAGGTCCCCGGTTCAGATAGCTTGCATTCTGCTTCTCAAATACATCCGGGAAAGTCGGATCAAAAGCAGCATTGACATCTGCAGAAAGACACAGCGAATGCCGCAGCACATCCCTGACTCTCTCGCCCTCGCATTCCACGAGATCCTCCATATAATTCAGCAGCATATCCGATGCCATGCCGCTTACACCCTCTGAGCCGACTTCTTCCTTATCCGTGAGGACGGTAACCGTCGTATATTCCGGCTTCTTTGTCTCAAGCTCAGCCATAACTGCCGTATAGGCACAGACCTTGTCATCCTGTCCGTATGCACCGACAAGCGACTGGTCCAGACCGACATCCACAGCCTTCTGCGCAGGAACCATCGTAAGTTCCGCCCGCAGGAAATCCTTTTCCGTCATGCCGTATTTCTCATTTAAAATCGTAAGTATCTTCAGCTTAAAAGCCGCCTTGACATCCGGATCGCTGACCGGCAGAGAACCAAGGAGGATATTCAGCTCCTCGCCCTTGAGACCTTCTTTCAGCGGTCTTTCATTCTGTGCTGCTGACAGATGCGGAAGCAGATCCGTTACAACAAAGACCGGATCGCCCTCCTGCTCACCGATCGCAAGATCCAGCGCAGAACCGTCCTGCAGCATGACTCTGCCATGCAGTGCAAGCGGCGTAACGCCCCACTGGTATTTGCGGATGCCGCCGTAATAATGCGTTTTAAAATAAGCAAGCTCATCCTTTTCATATAACGGATTCGGCTTAAGATCCAGCCTCGGAGAATCGATATGTGCAATGTTGAAATGCACGCCCTCTGCCAGCGGCTTCTGCCCGAATGTCGTAAGGATCAGATTCTTGCCTCTGTTATTAAAGAAAACCTTGTCTCCGGCCTTGTATTTTTTACCTCTCTCGAATGCCTTGTAGCCGGCATCTTCTGCAAGTCCCTCTGTGTAGCGTACACACTCGCGTTCGATCTTGGAATGATCCAGGAACTCCTTGTAGCCCTCACAGAAATCCTGTGCCGCCGCAGTATCCTCCGGGCGTTCCATCCCGATATTTTTAATTGTATAGGTAAGCTGTTCCTCCAGCTTTTCTCCCTTTGATTTTGCCATACCTGCATTCCTCCGTAAAATTCATTTCGTAAACACTTCTGTAAGCACATTTTTGTAAAATTGTATTAGAAGCATAACGGCCGGATGTGTCAAAAGTGTGAAGTGTACCTTATCTGACCCTGCCGATTTCCGAAAGCGGCCAGTATTTTACGTATACCTTGGCTTTCATCTTGCTGCGTTTTACAAAATTATTATCGCCCCAGTACCTTGCATCCGCAGAATTATTGCGGTTGTCGCCGAGCATATAATAGCAGCCCTCCGGTACCGTAACATCAATTTCCGGGAAACGGTCGCCGTCCGTAATCATCGGCTCCGGGAGATAAACCTCCTGCTGCGCCTCTCCATTGATATACAGCGTGCCGGTCGGCACCGTGCCGGATGCGGACTGGATCTTAAGCTTGGAAAAACCGGATACCGCCGTATCCGCGGTCTTCTTGATTTCAATATGATCCCCCGGCATACCGATCACTCTCTTGACATAATATACAACCTGATTTTTTGCATCCGCTCTGCCGCAGTTCGGGCAGACCCCGGCATCCGTCTCACGGTAGGTCTGTCCGCAGTCCCTGCATTTATAGCCGTATACAAAAATTGCAACATCGCCGCGTTCCACATCCCCAAAGGTGTACTTCAGCCGCGAACCGAATACTCTGCTGCCGGTCATAATCGTATTTTCCATGGAACCTGTCGGAATCGTTGAGTTTGCAATAATGAAGTTATTCAGAAACAGCGCTGCCGCTGCCGCAATAACCAGCACCTCCAGCCATTCAAGCAGTTCTCCGAGCGCGCCCTTAGGCTTCGTCATCCTCTTCGCTCTGCTTTTCCCTTTTTCCGTCACCGCCGGTGCGGATTCTGCAGAAGCTTCAGCATCCTGCTGCACATTGTTCCCTGCAGCTCTGTCTGCTGACATCTCTTCTGTATTTTTATTGTTTTCTTCCATACCCACTCTTGTCTGTGCAGAAACCTGCACCTTACTGTATGCTGCACTGCCGTTTAAGTCAAAAAACCCATGCAGCGTATAAGTTTAACAAATAAAACCGGCGAATTCAATGGATACTCCCTGAATTCTCGCTTACAGATGCATTAATCCTTTGGCCGGTTCTGGTTTTTCATATATTCATGTTCCTCGGATAGCTCCTTATACAGCCTGCTGAGCGGCCAGTCTCTGTTGGTTTCCGTTTCAACGCATTTCAGCGGAACAACAATCCCCATCGCACGGAGCCTGGTGATCATCTCACCAACCTCGGCATTCGACATACCTGCAAAGCGCATGATCTCTGCATCCTCCGGAAGCTCCGGATCCTCCGGTTCCTTTTCAATCCTGATATGATGGATGAGACAGAAGCCTTTGACCTTCATGACCTTTTCTGCATCCTTCCTGTTAATATAAAGTATACTTTTCATTTTTTTCTCCTGATTTATGATTCTGCCGGCATAAACCGGTTTCATGTTTCCATGATCCCGGTCTGCATGCCCTGCAGATAAACACTGGCTACAGAATTATTCCAGTATAACCTATTGTCCCTTTGTAATCAAAACAAATCTGATCTGTGCAAACATTCCCTTCTGTCTGTTGAAACTGCTGTCCCGGTCTGATAAGATAGTAAGAACTAATCCGCAGCCTGAGAGCCGTATAAAACCGGCGTACACAATACACTGCTGTCAAGGAGGACTGAAAATGGAAAGAAAAACATGGCTGAGACCTGCTGCCAATGGAGAAGGCAGTATCTTCTTCTGTCTGTATCAGGATGAACATATAGAAAAAAAGCGCGCGATTATCCAGATTGTTCACGGAATGATGAGCAGCTGCAGCCGCTATATACCTCTGGCAGAATATCTGGCTTCCCGGGGATTCGTCGTTGTTATGCAGGATCTGCAGGGCCATGGCAGGAGCGGCCTCACACCCGGCTATTTCGGCCCGGAGGATGGTTTCCGCTATATGTGTCATGACCTGCACCGCCTCACCCTGCAGGCAAAAAAATGGTATCCGTCACTGCCTGTCATCATGTTCGGGCACAGCATGGGATCTGTACTCGTAAGAGAGTATGCCGTCCGCTTCCCGTCAGATATTGACGCCATGATCCTCTCCGGTGCAACCGGACAAAGCTATAAATACCGTGCCGCTTTATCCGTCATGGCCGCAGAGAAAAAAATTCACGGAGATAAGGCTGTCATTGACAAATACGCAAAAATCATGGTTGCCGAATGCAACCGGTTTATCACAGACCCGGTAAATGACTATGCTTTCTGCTCAACCGACCCTGCCGTATGCATTGATCATATGAAAGAATCCGGCGGAATCCGCTTTACCGTAGGCGGCTACTATGATCTCTTAAAGGGTGTCATTACTGTAGGCTCTCAGGACTGGGCAGACGCAGTTCCGGATATCCCGGTTTATTTCTTTGCCGGCGGTGCAGACCCGATCGGCGGATACGGGATCGGTCCGACAGAAGCCTGGGGCTGGCTCCGGTCCGGCAGCCATAAAGACTGCACGCTCCGGATTTATCCCGGCAAACGTCATGAAATGCTGAACGAAACCAATAAAGCCGAGGTACTGCAGGATCTCATGGCGTGGATTGATGCCCGCTTCTGACACAATTCCCGGAATTTTCCTGTAAAAAAGAGAGTATTGCCGGTGACCATTGATCACCGGCAGCACTCTCTTTTATTTTTTGCTCTGTTTCCTGCTGCTGTTAAATATTATTCTTCCTCTGTATGAATTTTGCAATCTCAACAATCGGGATGATCAGGAATGCAAGACCCATTGCCGTAAAGTATTCTGCAAGAGAAATATGTGTAAACTCAAAGGCTTCACGGAGTGCCGGAACAAAGATAACCGTTGAAGTCAGAATCAGCGACAGAACCAGTGAAACATACAGGAACTTGTTATGGTTTGTCAGATGAAGGATGGATCCTCTTCTGGAACGCATGTTAAATGCGTGGAAAATCTCAATCATGCTCAGTGTAAGGAATGCCATTGTCATACCATCATTCGTAAGCTGACCTGCACCTGCATTAAACTGCAGTGATCCGGTCTGGATGTACTCACCGACCATGTAGGAAATAACGGTAATCAGAGCAATAACAGTTCCCTGGATTGCGATGTCCATTCCCATACCGCCTGCAAAAATGCCATCCTTGGAATTTCTTGGCGGCTGGTTCATTGAATTTTTCTCAGCTTCTTCCATTCCCAGACTGATTGCCGGCAGACTGTCTGTAATCAGATTGATCCAGAGCAGATGTACCGGCTCAAGGATGGTAAATCCGAGAACCGTTGCAATAAATACAGCAATAACCTCTGCCAGATTGGAGCTCAGCAGGAACTGGATTGCCTTTCTGATATTATCATAAATTCTCCTGCCCTCTGCAACAGCAGAGACGATGGTTGCAAAGTTATCATCCGCCAGAACCATATCGGCAACATTCTTGGTAACATCCGTACCGGTGATACCCATGCCCACACCGATATCCGCAGTCTTGATGGACGGAGCATCATTAACGCCGTCGCCGGTCATGGCAGTAATCTTGCCGAGTTTCTTCCAGGCACTGACAATTCTGGTCTTGTGCTCCGGCTGAACACGCGCATAAACCGAATACTTCTGGATATTCAGATCGAGCTCATCATCAGACATTTCATTCAGCTCGGCACCGGTCAGCGCCTGCTGGCCCTCACCGAGGATTCCAAGCTCCTTTGCAATGGCAACGGCTGTATCCTTATGGTCGCCTGTAATCATGATCGGACGGATACCGGCACTGCGGCACTCCTCAATAGCTGCCTTTACCTCCGGACGGATCGGATCAATCATACCGGACAGACCGATATAGCAAAGCTCCTGCTCAACATCTTCCGGTTTAACAGATGCCGGCATATCTTTATACTTGCGGAATGCTGCACAGAGCACACGGAGTGCCTTATCTGCCATTCCCTTGTTTTCTTTTGCAATCGATGCGCGCAGCTCATCTGTCATCGGAACTGCACCGCCATCCACATAGTACATTGTGCATCTCTGAAGCAGAACATCCGGTGCACCCTTTGTAAACTGCAGGAAGCCGCCCTCCGGATCCTTATGAATCGTAGACATCATCTTACGCATGGAATCAAAAGGTGCCTCGGCAACTCTCGGATATACATTCTTCAGTTCCTGCTTCGGCAGACCGTTCTTATTCGCATCATTTACAAGTGCGCACTCTGTCGGCTCACCGACTGCCTCGCCGTTCTCAAGCTCCGCATCGCTGCACAGAGCCATTGCTGTTTCCAGCAGCTTCTCATCGGAAGTACTATGCTGTACAACAGTCATCTTATTCTGTGTCAGAGTACCTGTCTTATCCGAACAGATAATCTGTGTGCATCCCAGTGTTTCAACAGCAGTCAGCTTACGGATGATGGCTCTGTTTCTGGACATCTTGGTTACACCGATGGAAAGCAGGATGGTTACAACTGCTGCAAGTCCTTCCGGAATCGCTGCTACTGCAAGAGATACCGCAACCATAAAGGTATTCAGCATTCCCTCGCCGGTAAGACCCTTGCCGTTTGCCAGGCTGCGCACGATATCCAGTGCAAAAATCGCGACACAGATAATGACTACCATATAAGACAGCTTTTTACTGAGCTCGGAAAGTTTCCGCTGCAGCGGTGTTTCCTCATCCTCTGCCTTGGTAAGCGCCGTTGCGATCTTGCCCATTTCCGTATCCATACCGGTAGCGACGATCACAGCCTGACCGCGTCCGTATACAACGGTTGTACCCATATAGACCATATTCTTACGATCACCGAGAGGAACCTCGCCGTTCTCCGCCGGGCTCAGCGCATCAATCTCTTTTTCGGAAGGAACCGACTCGCCGGTCAGCGCAGCCTCCTCAACCTTCATACTGGCTGCTTCAATCAGTCTTGCATCTGCAGGAACAGAATCTCCGGCTTCCAGAACAACCACATCACCCGGAACCAGCTGCTCGGCCTTGATTACCTGCTGATGTCCGCCGCGGATAACCTTGGAGGTGGCTGCTGCTATTTCCTGCAGCGCCGCAATGGCTGCCTCTGCCTTTGACTCCTGGTAGACACCGAGAACCGCGTTGATGATAACAACTGCCATGATGATGATAACATCTGCAAAGCCCTCACCTGAATAAAGGGAGGTGATACCGGAAATTACTGCCGCGATAATCAGTATGATGATCATCGGATCTGCAAGTTCCATCAGAAACTTGTGCAGCAGTGTTTCCTTTTCGCCTTCCTTCAGCTTGTTCGGACCAAACTCTGCAATTCGCTTTTCTGCTTCTGCCTCATTAAGACCCGCTACAGAAGTATTGAGCTGTTCCATTACCTCTTTGCTGTTCTGCAAATACTCTTTCATTCCTATCCTCCTTTGATTCAGTTTATCTTACCCAAGATAAACAAGTTCCCCCACTTGCGGTCTGCCCGGGATCCGGATCGTCCTGATAAGGTCTTTTCCCCTTTTCACTGCACTGACATTCATCTTACAGTTTCTCGGCCATCTTTCATTCTGATGATTATCTGCACAAAAACACATCCAGTTACAGGCCCCGCCATACAAGGCCTCATCACCAGATGTAAAAAAGTGACGAGGCCTATCTTCAAAAGATAAGTCTCGTCAATGTATCGAATAATACTCGATAGTAAGCACGACCAGGATCGCATTACGCTCTCCGGCTGTTGATCGTGCTTCCGGCAGACACTGCCGGCAACTACTCCCTTAGTGATTTCAACATTAGCACGAACAATTCGCACTGTCAAATGTTTTTATGCCTGTGTATTATAGTATTTTTAATACTTTTGATACTACCGGAAACTATACCGTTAGGATATACTTTAAAAAGAGCAATCCAGCACTGTTTATATAGTAGAAAGGAGTCCCGAATGAAGATCTGTCCCATCTGCGATCATGTTCTGAACACGGTCAACTACTGTCCTGTCTGTAAGCATGTGGTCAAAAAGCCATGGATTCTGGGTGATAACGTATATCTCAATCATTCGCATTCCCAGCCGGACAATTTCTGCGAGATGCATGATCATGACCGGAGCATTATTTATCTGAACCGCAGCCATCCGGCACATGAAAAGGTCTGCTCCTACCATAACCCGGAATATACCTCCTCCTTTATGACCGGCGGTGTGAATGCCTCCAGATCCAATGCTTCCCTTGCCGGCAGATCACCTGTTTTAAAAGAGCCCGGTGCATTCAGGACGGCAATGTACAACATTCTTTCTGCACTGAAGCACTGAAATTCCCCTTATTCCACACACGAAAGGAGTTATTATGTTTCTGTTTTCCATTCTGATCATCCTAATTATACTGATCGCCATCACAATCAGAATAGTACCGGAGGCCTGCGCCATGGTAATCGAGCGTCTGGGTGTCTACCACGGTTCCTGGCAGCCCGGGATCCACTTCCTGATTCCGTTTGTTGACCGTGTGGCAAAACGTGTAAATCTCAAAGAGCAGGTTGCGGATTTTCCGCCGCAGCCGGTCATCACAAAAGATAATGTCACCATGCATATTGATTCCGTTGTCTTCTTTTATATTATGGATCCGAAACTGTATGCATACGGTGTGGAAAACCCGATCGCCGCTATTGAAAATCTGACTGCAACCTGTCTCCGCAATATAATCGGTTCCATGGATCTGGATACCACCCTCACCTCCCGGGACACAATCAATACCGAGATGCGTCTCCAGCTTGACGAGGCAACCGATCCATGGGGCATCAAGGTAACCCGCGTGGAGATAAAAAACATTCTCCCGCCGGACCCGATCAAGGATGCGATGGAAAAACAGGCCATGGCCGAAAGAAATAAACGTGCTGCAATCACAGAAGCCGAGGGCATCAAGATTTCCGCAATCACCAAGGCGGAGGGAAGCAAGCAGTCTGCCATCCTGACAGCCGAGGCTGAAAAGCAGCAGACCATCCTGCATGCAGAGGCTGACAAGGAAAAACAGATTCAGGAATCCGAGGGACGTGCAGAAGCCATCCTCAAAATCCAGACGGCAGAAGCCGATGGCATCCGCCTGATCAAGGAAGCAGGTGCAGATGATGCCGTCCTCCGTTTAAAGAGTCTTGAAGCATTTATTCAGGTTGCAAACGGCCAGTCTACCAAGGTGATCATCCCTTCCGATCTCCAGAACATGGCCGGTCTCCTCAGTGCCCTTAAAGAGAGCACCGACGCAAAATAACATTACATCCAGGAATTGCGATATATGATAAAACTGATCTTTTTTGATATCGACGGCACTCTCCGTCCGTTTGAAACCGGCCTGGTCCCGGACAGTACAAAAAAAGCAATGGAACGCGCCCACAGTGCGGGAATCCGCACTGCCATAGCGACCGGCAGGCACTGGATGGAGATACGCAATGAAAAGAACACGTTAGCGATGGAGCTGTTAAAAGTGAGGGACGAAAGAACCAACAAGAACACCAACATTCAAGCAGAAATGGTAGAATACCGTATGAAGCATGAATCGGCAGAACGAAATCTGAAG
>CAZPEW010000003.1:0-577 GCA_964585695.1 uncultured Lachnospiraceae bacterium | reverse complement strand
GAAAAATTAATCGACAAAATGCGATTTGACGCATTTGTTACACTGGACGGTGAATACTGCTATACATTGGATCCGGCATCTTCCATTCAGAGACTTTCCGTTTCTCCCTCTGCAGCACCGGATCCGGAAGATGTTTATTTTGATCCTGCCTATGGAACGGTTGTGCAGCGCATTGAAATTCCGAGAGAAGACATCCGTGAACTCCTCCGTATGATTGAGGAGGAGCCTTTCCCCTGCCTGTTTGAGGAGGAGCGGCACATTTACGCCAACATGGTAAATGCAGATCTCCTGCAGGTGCTTTATGACATCAAGACATCGGCACCACCCATTGAACCCGTTTCCCGCGCGCTGGACAGCAGTATCTATATGCTGATCCCTGTCATGTCCGATGCGCGCTCCAGAGAGCTGGAACAGCGGCTCAGCGGCTGTCAGCTCGTCCGGTGGAGCGACGGCCTCTCTTTTGATCTTACGCGCAAAGGCATCACCAAAGTATCGGGTGTAAATTCCATTCTCAGCGCCTACGGACTGGACCCCTCCGAATGCGCGGCTGTCGGTGACGGCTGGAACGATATTGATA
>CAZPEW010000002.1:25139-30076 GCA_964585695.1 uncultured Lachnospiraceae bacterium | reverse complement strand
AGCTGCACCGGCAGCCTTAAATGTCTCATGGAAAGTCTGCATGATAGCCTGCATTTTTTCAAAGCCGGCAGCACCCTCAAAGGTATACGAATGCAGCGTATTCCGGCAGTATCCGTAGGTTCTGTAAAGCTCTGCAAGCCTGTCCAGGAGACTGATGCCTCCTGCCCTGTAATAAGCAGCCATTTCCGCAATCAGGAAAGCACCGTCCACGGCATCCTTATCCCGTACATATCCGCCGGAAAGATAGCCGTAGCTCTCCTCAAAACCGAAAATGTAAGAGGCTTCCCTGCCTTCCTTTTCCAGTCTGCCGATCTGTTCGCCGATAAATTTAAAGCCGGTCAGCACATTGACTGTGCGGACACCGTAATGCGCGGCGATCTGCTCTCCCATATCGGTCGTAACAATGGTCTTGACCAGCACCGGATCCGCCGGCATCGTCCCATGCTTTGTACGCTGCGCACAGATGTAATCCAGCAGAAGCATGCCGGTTTCGTTTCCGCTCAGGAGAGTATAGTCTCCTTCCGGATTCCGCACGGCAATGCCGACACGGTCGCAGTCCGGATCGGTCGCAAGCAGAAGCTCCGCCTGGTTCTTCCGGGCATATTCAATCCCGAGCGCCATGGCTTCCCTGATTTCCGGATTCGGATACGGACAGGTAGGGAAACGGCCGTCCGGTTTTTCCTGCTCCTTTACAACTGTAATATTGGTAAAGCCTGCCTCATGCAGCGTGCGGAGCACCGGCTTCAGTCCGGTACCGTTCAGCGGCGAATACACGATGGAAACATTCCGGTCTGTTTTTTCATCCGGTCCGAGCACAGACTGCCTTTTAACCTCTTCCACAAAGTCCGTATATACAGACTCCGCAATATACGAAATCCTGCCGCCGGCAATTCCCTCCTCAAAATCCGAGAACCTTACATCACGGAAAATATCCAGCTTCTCGATTTCTCTGAGAATTTCCGCTGCAGCCTCTGTGGTAATCTGACAGCCGTCTGCACCGTAAACCTTATAGCCGTTGTATTTTGCGGGATTATGAGAGGCTGTTACCATGATGCCTGCTGCACAGTGCAGCTTCCGCACCGCATAGGAAAGACACGGTGTAGGCATCAGCTCCGTGTAAATGCTGACCTCGATTTCATTCGCGGCAAATACGCCGGCGGCAATCCGTGCAAAAAGCTCCGAATTGATCCGGGAGTCTCTGCTGACCGCAATCCTGCGCGCCCCGGCCGGAAAATGCGCCTTTACATAATCCGAGAGCCCCTGGGAAGCCTTTGCAACCGTATAGACATTCATCCGGTTGGTGCCGGCACCGATCACGCCGCGCAGCCCGCCCGTGCCGAATTCCAGATCCCGGTAAAAGGCATCTGTGACAGCCTCGTCATTGCCCTCCATCTCTGCAAGTTCTGTACAAAGCGCCGGATCCATCACAGCTTCTTTCTGCCAGCGTTCATATTCTTTTCTGATTTCTGCTTCCATTTTTCCTCCGCATATTAAAAACCGCTGCTGTCCTGTCGGAGCAGCCGGTAAAAATCCTTACGGCAGTCTGCCGCAGTCTGCTCAGAATTCCATCGGGAATTTCTGCTTGTCATGTACGGAAATATCCCTGCCGATTTGTACCTCAATCAGCACGAGATCCGTCAGTGCCAGGATCGTGTGCTTCTGCCCTGCATGCATGGCAATGACATCGCCCGGGCCGACTGTTCTTACCGCGCCGTCCACGATGGTTCTGCCCTGTCCGGACACGATATTCCAGACCTCATCCCGGCGCTCATGCGAATGATAATTCATGTGATCCTTTGCCTGGATGGTCACCTTGATCGTCATACTGTTTTCCTCGACATCAATCACATGGAAAACGCCCCAGGATTTTTCCGCAAACATGATCCGCTGGTCAATGCTTTCCACATAAGGCTTGATGTGCAGGGAACGCTCGCGGTCCGAAACCAGGATGCCCTGCGGACTGGCGGCGATTACGGTATTCTTAAGCCCCATGGCAAGCACAGGCATGTCCAGTTCATTGATGATCCGGACCTGTTCGCAGCTGTCATCCATCATGCCGTTTCCGATGATCTCCTCGCTCATGCTCTCCGACAGGGTATTCCAGGTTCCGAGATCCTGCCATGCCCCGCGGAAGCGCATTACCTCGATTCTTTTTTCCTTTTCCACGACAGCATAGTCAAAGCTGATTTTCGGAAGCGCCGCATACCTGTCATATAGGTCCTGATAGTCTGTATAATGCAGAAGTTCCTTTGCAATATCCAGAACATACTTCAGCTTATAGGCAAATACGCCTGCATTCCAGAGTGCGCCTGCCTCGATATACTGCCGCGCAGTCTCCTCATCCGGCTTTTCCCTGAAAGTACGGACATGACTCACATCCCGCTTGTCCTCCGGGATGATATAGCCGTATTTCTCGCTTGGACAGGTCGGTTCGATCCCCATCAGCACGAGATTCTCACTGCTCTCGCGGGCTCTTCTGTACAGACGCAGCAATGCCTCAAAATAATCATTCTCCACGTACGGATCCACCGGACAGACAACGACCGCTTCCTCCTCCGGCACCCCCTGCACATCATGCAGATACGCTGCCGCAAGCGCAATCGCCGGAAAAGTGTCTCTGCGGCACGGCTCGATGGAAATGCTGATGCCTTCCTCTCCCAGCTGATGATGTATGGAGGAAACCTGTGTCTTGGAGGTCGCGATGGTAATCGTGGCAGCCGGATCCACCGCCAGGATCTGCTTATAGACCCGCTGGATCATGGATTCATGCTCTCCCTCCGGTGTTCTGAAAAGCTTTAAAAACTGTTTGGAGCGGATATCATTGGAAAGCGGCCAGAGCCTCTTTCCGGATCCGCCTGACAGTAAAATAATATTCATACAACCTCATTCCGGCCTCCTGTATCGGCCTTATGATACTGCAGGACTTTCCGGTACCCGGAAGTACATATTCATATGCCTGCAGCTTGATTATAAAGACAGTGCACCGTTTAAATCAAGCTGAATCTGCGGCATTGCTGCGGATCTTCAGGGATTATTAAGAAGCTGCCTGTTTTTCCGTTAAACAGATGATTTGTTACTAATGCACAATAAAGGCCGGAAATTTCTGATTTCTGATCCCGGAGAAGCTGTATCGCAGCATTTCAGGCCTGCCGGTTTTCCATCCTTACGCTATTCCGTATATTGTCAGCATTCTGATAATATACATATCTTGACAATAACAATATAAGTACTATGTTCACCCGGAAAAAAGTCTGCTATAGTCACTGCATCGAGAGGCGGAAACATGAAACCAGTCAGTCACCTGCTGTTGCTCCTTGTGCTGCTTGACGCGGCATATCTAGATTTTAAAAAACACAGGATTCCGAATAAGCTGCTCCTTACAGATCTGGTTCTGGAATCCCTGATCCGGTTTTCTGCACCGGAGGAATACCCATTTCTTTATCTGATTACCTTTCTCCTGCTGATTATCCTGCTTTCCCCTCTTTTTATACTTACACATACCGGCGGCGGAGATCTGAAGCTCACTGCACTGATCCTCGCAGTCTGTCCTCTGGAAAAGGGCTGTCTGATCCTCCTTACCGGCTGCTGCCTGAGCCTGTTTTATATTCTGTACAGAACAGTACGGACAGGAAAGTGCGGAACATTCTCAGAAAGGCTCCGGCGCATCCGCTTTCCTTTTGCGGTTCCTCTTCTGATCGGTTCTGTCCCCTATCTGCTTCCCGGCTGTTTCCCGGTTTTCCGGGTATTTTCATAAAGGAGTCCCATGGAAAAAATTCTTGCATTGTTCGATCAGGATCCGCTTTATTTAAACCGCTTCGCACGCTACATCGAGAGCCGCCGTCAGTTTCCCTTTACGGTTTATTCCTTTAAGGATATTGACAGCCTCCGCCGTTTTGCAGACAGGAGAGAAATCGATCTCCTCCTTGCAGGGCAGAATGACTGCGCCGATGCACTGCAGCAGATTCCGGCGGGGGAGCTTGTCTTCCTTTCCGAGCAGTACAGTGCAGATGAAGCAGTTTCCGGCCGCTGCATCTATAAATACCAGTCCGGAGACAGCATCATCCGTGAGCTGATGGGCATGTACGGAGATATGCCGGACTATGCGCCGTCCCCGTCCCGGGTCAGAGGACATCTTTACCTTGTGTTCAGCCCGATCGGCCGCTCCGGAAAAACCCGTTTTGCACAGCGCCTTGCAAAGGAGCTTTCCCGGGAAACCAGAACGCTGTGTGTCACCATGGAGGAGATTCCGCTTTCCTTCCGGAAGCAGACACACCGCGCAACCCTGACGGAAGCTCTGTACTACTTCAAGCAGGGAAATCTTAATGCCATGAAACTGCAGAGTCTGCTGTACGATGCAGACGGCCTCTGCTATCTTGCCGGCATGCGCAATCCGGAGGATATTTCCGCACTGAGCGCCCAGGAACTGACAGATTTTACGGATACGCTTCTTTCCTGCGGCTTCCGTGCCGTCGTGATCGATACCGACAGTATTCTGAGCCGCTTCAGTCTGATGTTTTCCGCTGCGGAACGTGTCTTTATACCGGTCACGGAAGATGCCGGCGGAATCCGGAAGCTGGAGTCCCTCGATCAGTATCTCTCCCTTTCCTTTGCAGAACCGGTGCTTACGGAGCGGTTTATACGGCTGCGCGTACCGGCCTGCAATGAGGAAACCGATTTCCAGAAGGATCCCGTCCTCGGCGATTTTGTCCGCACCGTGATCCGCAATTATATTTATGGAGAATCTGAAATATGACAGCGCTTGACACTCTTAAAAAAAGCATCAAATCCGAGATCCTGGGTACACTTGCCGAGCAGCAGAAGCTGACTGATGATGCTCTTTACGAGCGGCTGGATGATGCCCTGTTTCAGTATCCGTCTCTCTCCCTCAAAAACAAGCTGTATCGCCGGTCCGCCGTCTTCAACAGCTTCAGCCGCCT
>CAZPEW010000002.1:0-25129 GCA_964585695.1 uncultured Lachnospiraceae bacterium | reverse complement strand
AACCCGGAAATCACCGAGATCATGATCAATTCCTATTCTGAAATCTTCATAGAAAAAAGCGGCCGGATGGAGCGGTGGGAGCGGCAGTTTGAGAGTGCCTCGCAGCTCGAGGAACTCATACAGCAGATTGTGTCGCGCATAAACCGCACCGTCAATACAAGCTCTCCCATCGTTGACGCGCGTCTCGAGGACGGTTCCCGCGTACATGTTGTCCTCCCGCCGGTTGCCCTCAAAGGAGCGACCATGACCATCCGTAAATTCCCGGAACCGATCACACTGGAAAAACTGATCCAGTACCAGTCTCTCACACGGGAAGCTGCCGATTTCCTGTCGGGGCTGGTCGCCGCAGGCTACAATATCTTCATATCCGGCGGAACCAACAGCGGAAAGACGACCTTCCTCAATGCACTTTCCGCCTGCATTCCCCCGGCAGAACGTGTCATCACGATCGAGGATTCCGCAGAGCTGCAGCTCACCGGTATTCCCAATCTCGTCAGCATGGAAACCCGCAATGCAAATACGGAGGGCGACGGCCTGATCAGCATTTCCGATCTGATCCGCGCATCTCTGCGCATGTCGCCGAACCGTCTGATTATCGGTGAGGTCCGCGGAAAAGAGTGCCTTGACATGCTGAATGCCATGAATACAGGCCATGCCGGCTCTCTTTCCACCGGTCATGCCAATTCGGGCAAAGACATGCTGAAGCGCATGGAAACGATGGTGCTGCAGGGTGCAGATCTCCCTCTGCCGGCTATCCGGAATATGATTGCATCTGCAGTCGAAATCATTGTTCATCTCGGACGTACAAAGGACCGGAAACGCCGTGTCCTGGAAATTGCGGAGGTTTCCGGAATTGAAAACGGAGAAATTCAGACTAAACAGCTTTACCGCTTCAATGGCACGGCGCTGGAGAAATGCGCAGAGCTCAGCGCACGGACAAAACTCGAATACAGATTATAGACATTACCGGCTGTCCTTCAGGGAATGGGCAAAGCTTACGGCAGCTGCTGTTCTTTTCTCAGCGCTGGTTTCGTATACCTTTTACCGGAGTCTGCCGGTTTTCCTCTGCACACTCCCTTTCTCTGCCGCCTGGCCCTTTTACAGACGCCCCGTGCTCATAAAAAAGAGGCAGCAGCTGCTGCTTCTGCAGTTCCGCGAGGCACTGTCCGTCCTGTCCTCCTTTTTAAGTGCCGGATATTCCTCTGAAAACGCACTCCAGTCCTCTCTCCCGGAGCTCATTCATCTGTTCGGAGAGGATGCCCTGATTGTACGCGAATACCGCCTCATCCTCAAAGGAATCGAAATGAACCGTCCGGTCGAGGAACTGTTTGCCGATTTCGGAAGACGTTCCGGTCTGGATGACATCATGAATTTTGCGGAGATTTACATTGCCGCACGGCGGAGCGGCGGAGAGCTCGTCCGGATTGTATCGCACGCCTCCGACGTCATCCGCGACAAGCTTTCCGTCAAGGAGGAAATCCTGACGGTCAATGCTTCCCGGCGCTATGAACAGAAAATCATGAATCTGCTTCCGTTTTTTATTATCCTCTACATGAATTTCACATCCCCTGATTTCTTTTTTGTTCTCTATACCACCCTGGCCGGGAGGCTGGTGATGACCGGCTGCCTTGCCGTATATGTCCTGGCTGTCCTGCTGGCAGAAAGGATTCTGCAGATTGAAGTATAGCTGCCGAGAAAGGATTTCCCATGCTGCGGTTTTTAAAAAAATATCCAAGAAAACTGGTCCGGGAGCAGATCCTGATCCTTACTGCATCACTTCTCCTCTCTGCCGCCGCCTTTTATATAAGTCTGCATTCCGGAAGCCTTGCAGCAGGCAAAAAGCTGAGCCGAGGCAGCTACGGAACACATGCCGGGAGCTATCCTCTGCTGATTTCCGGGCTTCTGCCGGACGGGCCGGTACCTGTCCGCGTACAGGTTGATGCGATGCGTTACACAAGACAGGAAGCGGAAAAAGTATTTCTGGAGATACAGAAAAAAACCGAGAGTCTCATCCCGGCAAAGGAAGACAGTCTCGGCGCAGTCACGCACGATCTGCATCTTCCTTCACATCTTGCAGAATACGGCGTGGACCTGAAATGGGATTATTACCCGGAATCTGACAGCGGCAGCGCGGACACAGATGCGGAATATTACAGAACATACCGGAATCTCGTGGATACCGACGGGACCGTCCGCAACGAGGATCTGCCCGAGGGCAGCGTCATTACCGGCTACCTCTCGCTTGTCATGGGTGTGGATCTTGCACCGGAGGAAAACGGCATTCGCGGAGATCCGTCAGCATCCTCAGCAGGAACCCGGGCTGCAGGAAACCAGGCTGCAGGGAACCAGGCTGCGGACAGCCGCTACTATTCCGCTCCCTTCAGAATTTATCTCAATATCCTCCCCAGGACCTATACCCCGGAGGAAAAGCTCAGAAAACAGCTGGAGGACGCACTCGTCCGGGCAAACCTTTCCGGACTTTCCTCCCCATTCCTCACACTGCCGGACGAGGTGGACGGACACCGCTTAAGCTATGCGGAAAAGCCCGATCAGCGCTATCTTTTATTTCCGCTCCTCGGCATCATTGCAGCTGCTGCGCTTTATCTGCGTGAGGGTACCCGGCTGAAAGAGGAAAAAAAGCGGCGGGAAAATCAGCTGCTTCTGGACTACTCGGAGCTTGTTTCCAAGCTGATGGTCTATATCGGTGCGGGGCTTACGGTCCGCAATGCCTTTGAAGCAATCGGGGCGCACTATGACCGTCTTGTGGAAAACCGCGACAGTCCGGATCGTCCGCTTTACCAGGAACTCAGGACAATGCGCCGCCAGTTTGAAAGAAATATGCCTGAAGCAGATATCTACATTCAGCTCAGCAAACGCGTTCACCTTAAGCCTTACACAAAGCTCTGCAGTCTCATAGAGCAGAACCGGAAAAACGGCAGTAAAAACCTGCGCTCGCTCCTCCGTATGGAAATGGAGGAAGCCTTTGAAACCCGGAAAAGCACTGCGCTCCGGCTCGGCGAGGAAGCAGGCACCAAGCTGCTCCTGCCTCTTTTCCTGCTGCTTCTGATCGTCATGATCATTGTAATTGTACCCGCCATGATGGCTATCCGCTGACCGCCGGGATTTCCGGACCGTCCCGCCTGTTTCTGCAGATAACCCTACAACCAGATCCGAACCTTAAAAAGGAGAAACCAGTCATGCAAAAAATCAGATTGTTCTGCCAGAAAACTCTTCAGAAATGCCGCCGCCTACGTCACTACATCCTTTATAACGAATCCGGTGTCGGCGTTATCGAGATCGTACTCATTCTTGTTGTGCTGATTGCACTGGTCCTGATTTTCCGGGACAGCATAAAAAATCTCCTGGAAACCATCCTCGACCAGATCGACAGTTCCGCACAGAGTGTCTGGGCATAGTCATGAAAAAAGAAGCCTCCGTCACCGTTTTTCTGGCACTCTCCTTTGCCCTGATTGC
Organism: uncultured Lachnospiraceae bacterium; assembly: GCA_964585695.1. Taxonomy (GTDB): domain Bacteria; phylum Bacillota; class Clostridia; order Lachnospirales; family Lachnospiraceae; genus Oribacterium. The sequence goes on along the minus strand of CAZPEW010000002.1, from coordinate 21,655 downwards.
CGCACTTATCCTCGGAATTGTCGAGTCTGCCAGAACCGTTTCCCAGCGCCTGTACCTCCAGGTCGCCTGCGACAGCGCAATGGAGTCCCTTTTTTCGCAGTTTCACCGCCCGCTCTGGGAGAATTACCGGATCCTCGGTCTCGAATACCGGGATGACGGAGACCTTGCAGAAGAACTCAGCGGCTTTATCGCTCCCTACACTGCCGCAAAAGACCTTTTTCCGGCGAATGTTTCCGCGCAGAATATTTCGCTCTCCGATCAGGAGCATCTGACAGAGGATATTTTTCTGGAAGAGGAAATCCTCGAATATATGAAATACGGCATGGCCGATTCACTGATCCGTTTTGCGGGGAGAGACCAGGATGAAGCCGGCCTCAGCAATACACTTGAAACCGCCTTTACCCGGGTGCCGGAAAGCACCGCTCTGCAGGAGCTGCAGAAAAAATACCGCCTCAGCACAGGAGATACGGAAGCTGTCGAGGATGCAATCAGCCGTATTGCAGACTCTGTCCAGGCCGTCCGGGAAATGCATGCATCCGCCGCCGGGCGTCTCCTTGCAGAGGACCCGATCGGCTTCTACAGAGACTCTGCAGCCTTCCGCAGCCGGCTTGATCAGCTCAGCGCTTCGGTTTCTGCTTTCCGCAGTGCCGCCGATGCACTGGCCCGGAAACTTGAAGCTCTGCGCAGTGATTTTGACCTGCAGAAAAAAGATCTCAGCACAGAGGGTATTGCCGCCGTGGAAGCCGGGCTTGCAGAATATGAAGCCTATACTGCGGAGAACGGTCGTGTGCGCGCACTGGCTGAAGCCATGCCGTCACAGGCCGAAAGTCTGATCCTGTTTTCATCCTCCATGGATGATTCCGTTGCCGCTTTTGAGGAATGGCTTTACGAGGCAGAGGAGGATGCCGCTGATGATGAAGACAGCGATTATGATTTCTCCGGAGAAATCCGCAGCTTTTACCAGGGTGCCCACGCAGAATGGACAGATGCCGTTCTTCCCGTCTTTGATTATGAGACCCACAGCATCAGTAAAAAGAACAAGCGCATACTGGAAAGCATCGGAAATCTCCTGGAAGGAGATCTCCTGCCCTTTGTGCTTCCGGACGGAGGTCCCATCCCTTCCGCAGAAAAAACGAACGAAACCGAAACCGGTTTTACCGCAGCCTCAGGTGCCGACCTCGCAGAAACCGTTCTGCTCGGAGAATACAGCCTGCACTATTTCAATTACTACCGCGACCGCGGTGCTCCGGCTTCGGATTATCCCAAAAGCGGCAGCAGGGCACTGGAAATCGAATATCTCCTTAACGGAGCCGATTCTGATGAAAAAAATCTTTCTGCCTTTGTCCGGAGGCTTATTGCACTCCGTGAGGGCATGAACCTCCTGTATCTTTATCAGGATACCGCAAAGCGCAATGAAGCAAGGCTTTTTGTCATCACCACGCTCCTCGGCGGTGCAGCTGCCGCGAATCCGGCTCTTCTGTCCGTACTGACCTTTTTTGTGCTCAGCATCTGGGCACTCGCCCAGTCTTTCTCGGATGTAAAAGCACTGCTCTCCGGCGGAAGAGTGCCTCTGCTTCACACGAAAGAAAGCTGGACGCTGGCTGTTTCGGATCTCCTGACCTTTGGACAGACACATACCGCCCGTCCGACCGGCAATGAAACAAAAGGATTCTCCTACCGGGACTACCTGCGGATATTCCTCTACGGCGAGGGCTGCCGCAGCCAGGCAGAAATCAACCGGCGCATGCTGTCCCGCATGGAAAAGAATCTCCGCTCCGGTCCGGCCGGTGAACCGCAGTTTCTGATCAGTCAATGCCTTTACGGCGTACAGGGTTCTTTCCTGACCGATGCAAAGCATATCCTTTACGGAAACGGTCTGCTCCGGAAAGTATCCGGCCGGAATCTTGATCCGGACTACAGCTTCCGGGTTGAAAGCTTCTATAAATACCGGAATGAAACCCACTAAGGAGGAGCTGCATGCAGAAAGCATCTGCCCATGAAACAGAATGCCGCGCTGCAAGGTGCCGCATGACACATCTGCACCGCCTGTGCTCATCCGGCGCGGTATATCCGGCTTCCTTTACCATTGAGGCAGCACTCTCTCTTACTTTTTTTGTTTTTGCCTGCGTAATCCTGACAATTCCGATGCTGATTCTGAATCAGCATCGGAATGCAGGCACAATCCTGGAAGAAAATGCCAGACTGGTGTCCAAAACCAAGTATGTGGAATATTACCGGAATAAATATACAAGTCTCAAAATTGATTCCGACCTCCTGCACGGACTGGAAACCGGTCTTTCCGCAGCTGTTCTTAGCTTTAAGGTAAGGCAGCCCGGAATGAAAAACATCGATCTCTGGACTGACAGCTATATAGACGAAACCACCGTAAGCTATGTGCTGAACTATGATGCCATGCTGCCTTTTTCCGTTTTAGGACTGCACAGCCTGCCGCAGCAGGTCGTTGCACAGCGGAGAGCCTGGATCGGCGCCGACGGCTGGCGGTGGGATGACAGTAAGGACGGCACTGCTGCTGCAGACCCGCTCGTATATATCAGCAGCATTGATCCGGAAAGCAATGTATACCATAGCACTGCAGGCTGCACCTACCTTTCTCATATTTTCCTTACTTCCAGCGGCAGTGCCGTACAGGGTGCGCCGACCGCATATCCCGGTGTCCGTTATACGCCCTGCGCTGTCTGTCAGCCGGATCATTCGACTCCTGTCGTCTATTACACCGCCGGCGGCAAAAACTATCACAGAACCAGAGACTGCACAAGCCTCCGGAGCTATATCCAGGCTGTTTCTCTCTCCCGCGCACAAGCCGCCGGCCGCCATGCCTGCAGCCGCTGCGGATAACACTTGTCCGGATGGCACTGCTGCAGTGTGCTGCCACATTCCGTCCATATTATTTCAGAAAGGAAACGATCCTGAAAAATCTCCTGACAGCTCTTTTTTCCGCACATGACCCGGTACTTTTTCTGTTTCTGCTTTTCTTTTTTCTTTCTGCCCTGCATGACCTTTTAAAAAAGAGTATTCCGCTTCGTGTTCTGCAGTTCTTCCTGCTGCTGGGAATTCCCTGTTTTATCTGCAGCCGGATCAGCCAGAATGATTTCCGCCTGGCTGCCTGCCTGTCTTTCCTGCCCGGTCTGTTCCTGTGCCTCATCAGTCATGCATCCGACCACGCCATCGGTATCGGAGATGCCTATTTCCTGCTGGTTTCCGGTTTTTATCTGTCCCTCCCCGACCTCATCCTGTTCCTGCTGACCGGCATTTTTTCCGCCGGCATTCTCAGCATTCTGCTGCTGGCCTCGGATGCACTCCGTGCACGGCGGCGCCCTGCCGGAAGCCGGAGCATCCCTTTTATCCCCTGTATGCTGCCCTCCGTATTTTTCCTCTGCATGCGCCTCTGATCCGCCGCTCCAGGGATAACGGAACCACACACTGCAAACCTTTATTTCAGAAAGGACCAGATCCGAATGCATACCATTGAAGCCGCCTACGTTTTCGGCATTACGCTGCTCATCATTGCCGCACTGGTAAACAGTACAATCCATCTCCATCAGAAAATCTGCGATTATGCCGGCGTACAGCTGGAAGCCGAAATACAAAGCCATACAAAAGATGAACCCAAGGTTTTCCGCCCGGAGGATTTTATCCGGGGTGCAACACTCTTTGAAAGAAACACGGAAGATGAAGAAACCGGGACCTGAAAGCCGCGCCATAGGCAGTGTCAGCTGCAGAAACCGCAGCAGCAGAATATCACAGCAATATAAAAAGAAACGGAGAATAACAATGAATCAGCCAGACTTATCTTATGAATACAGCTTAAAACACAGTTATCTGCGGATCGCAGGGATACCGGCAGATGAGGAAGATTTTGAACTTAAGATGCTGACAAAATCCGATATTCCGGATATTATTCCGCCTGCAGTATCCCGTTCAGGAGAGGAAATGCTCCTGCAGTACGATATTTCCGGTCTGGAAACTATGGAAAAGCATTATGAGCACTGTACAGTTTCTGCCCGGGAGATATCCGCATTTATTTATACACTGGACAGCCTCCTTACTTCACTCGAGTCTTATCTGCTGCCGGACAGTCTTGTTTTCCTGGATCCGGGAACGGTGTTTATCCACCCGGAAACCGGTTCTTTCCGCTTTACGCTGATTCCGGGCAGAAAAGACAATTTTGCCGAAGCTCTTGCGGCTTTCCTCACGTATGTCCTTAAGAAAATCGATTATTCCTGTGACAGCACACTGGTTCTGGCCTATAAGCTCTGCCAGAAAGCATCCGGCAGCGCCTATTGCATGGATGACCTGATCCGGATCGTCGACAGCAGCACAGAAAAACCGGCCTCTGCCGCACTGCCGCCGTCCGGTGCCGCTGTCCGTTCTGCTGCCCATTCTGCTGCCGCTTCAGTATCTGTACCTGCACCTGCAAAAGACACCGCACACACGCTCCGTATACCTCCGGTCAGTAAGGAAGCTGATAAACCGGATTCTGCGGAAATGAATCCGGCCGACACAGCCGCGGAGACGGAAATCAATCTCTTCGGAAACAGCGCTGCCTGCGGCGCAGATGCTGTCTGGGATGCAGAAGCAGAAACGGAGGAACTGCAGTTCAGCCGCACAGAAAAGAAAAAGCTGTTTGGAATCCTGCCGGTTCCGGGAAAACTGTTGTCCTTCGGAGAAGCTGCTCCGGAATCAAAAAAAGCTGCTGCAGATACGGTATCCGCACAGCTTAAAATTGATACTGCAGAAAAAAGCATGAAAGGAAAGCTGCTGCTCGCGGTCAGCTTCATGATTCTCCTTCCGCTGCTTCTCTACTTTTTAAAAGGAGCAGCCGTATTCCAGCGCTTGTTCCCGATTATCCTGGTTCTGGAAACCGGCGCACTGGTAATACTGCTGCTCGACTGTCTGATGGCAAAGCTGCCTGAAAATTAAACAAAATGCTTTACAGTGCGCCTGAGGTGACCTTATTTTCTGCATGAAGCTCACTGTTAATGTATGTTCTGAGGAATTCAGCCATGCTGGATCTTGAATAGCGGCTGCCGTGTACAATCTGCGTAATTCTGCGTACTGTTTTATCAATCTCATCATTGATCAGTATATAGTCAAAGACATTTGCGCAGGCGATCCACTCCTCCGCCATATCCATGTTTTTGCTGATTTCCTCCTCGGTATACCGGCCGGTCTCTGCCAGCTGTTTCCGGAGAACCTCAAAGGATGCCGGAATAATGAAAATCAGAATCGCATCCGGTACCAGCGCACGGATATTCATGGCACTGACCGGATCCACGATCAGAAGTACATTGTGCCCCGCAGCTCTTGCATCCTCAACTGCCTTTTTCGGCGTTCCGTAGCCGACATTGTCCGTATAGGAATATTCCAGCATCTGGCCCGTACGGATCATTCTCTCAAATTCACTGATAGAGAGGAAGTAATAATCCTTACCGTCTGTCTCATCCTTCTCCGGCTCTCTGTTTGTTGCCTGTATGCAGTAGCAGGCATTTGCATGATCCTTCATGTACTCCCGGACAATTGTATGCTTTCCGCTTCCTGTAGGTCCAGAAATAACAATCAGATGTCCGCGTTTTGCGATCTGATCCAGATACTCTTTCTTAATCTCCATTATACCCACGCTCCTTTATCAATAAGCCAAAAGCCATCAGCATTTCTATACTAAGTATACTCTTTTGGATTTTCTGCTTCAATCGCAATTTCCGATGTTTTGCCTTTAAGCTGCAGTTTCTGATATAATAACTGTCGCAGCCCTTAAGACAGAACACATACAGAATATACAGGGGGATTTTATGTCATCAGAACAGTTTTCCAGAACAGAACGTCTGATCGGAGCAGAAGCCATGGACATCCTGCAGAAAGCCCGGGTCATTGTTTTCGGCGTAGGCGGCGTCGGCGGATATGCAGTTGAAGCGCTGGCAAGGAGCGGTGTCGGTGCTATTGATCTTGTGGACAAGGATACAGTCGATATCACCAATCTGAACCGGCAGATCATTGCAACACTTGACACCGTCGGGCGCAGCAAAACCGAGGTCATGCAGGAGCGGATCCGCAGCATCAACCCGGACTGCACCGTCAATGTATACAATACTTTTTACCTGCCCGAAACAAAGGACCGGTTCCACCTTGAGAACTATTCCTATGTCATTGATGCCATCGATACCATTACGGCAAAAATCACGCTGGTACTGGCCGCACAGGAAGCCGGCACACCTGTCATCAGCTGCATGGGGGCCGGCAACAAGCTGGATCCCTCCCGTTTCGAGGTTGCGGATATCTATGATACCTCTGTCTGCCCGCTTGCAAGAGTCATGCGGAGAGAGCTTAAAAAATATCAGGTGAAGCATCTCAAGGTTGTGTATTCCAAAGAGCTGCCATGCACACCCGCAGAAATACAGATACCCGGTCCGGACGGCATGCCGGTCCGTAAAAAGGCGACGCCGGGCTCCATCGCATTTGTCCCGTCTGTTGCCGGTATGATACTGGGCGGTGAGGTCATTAAGGACCTGATCGGGAAGCACCGGCTGCAGGATCACTGATGCTGCGGCCGCCGCGCCGAAACAGCATAGACATTTACTGTTCTGTGCATCCTGCTGTTAAAAAAGATCCGGTCTCCCTGGTGGCTGTAGATCGGATGCGGATGCGCGTCCTGTCCGAGCCAGTCTGATGCATGCCTGCAGAGAGGAATCCATTCGAGACAGCCTTTATCCCAGTCGGGAACCACGCGGCAGATATATTCCGCATTCTTTTTATGCGGATCCGGACCGTTGTCCGTGCTGTTTTCACGTTCCTTTACAATATCATCCGGGAAGCGGAAATAGCCGTCGCAGGCCAGATTGCCGCGATGGTCCATCAGGAAATGTCCATAGGCATTGTATTCGTCCGGAAGCGCAATTTCCGAGAAACGGTCTGCAGGCAGCTCATATCTGCCGACCAGCGCCGGTCCGTCTGCATATCCGCCATGATATATGATGGCTTTTCCGTCGTCAGTCCACATTTCATGACAGATCCAGTCCTCCTTCCTGCGTGCAAAGCCTCTCGGGTTTCCGGCAGTATCCGTACCCTCCGTGCGCACCGGACGGAAGGCATCCGCTTTATGATCATAAAGCCAGATTCTGCGGATCCCGCAGCTGAAGCTTGCCCATTCATGGTTGTACATGATCAGTTCAGGATCCGCCGGGTTAAACTGCACATGGGTAATCCAGCATTGCGGTATCCTTTTTTCATAGAGGAGCGCTCCGCTTTCCGTATCATACACGGCAAGATAGCTGCTGAGCTTTTCCTTCTGTACACGTTCATCGATATTGTAGGCAGGCCTTCTGTCCAGGCCTGTTCCCTCCGTTTCCGGATCAAAATCCAGACACCTGCCGTCTGTCATCGGAACGCAGAGCAGACGGCCGTCCGCACTTACATGCGTGAATGCCGTCATCCGCCCGGCCGGAATGCTGTTCAGCACCTGCCGGTTTCCGGACCGGTCCGTCTTCATGATCTGATTGTCCTGGATGTAATAGACGATTTCTCTGTCGCAGTCCAGTGAAACACTTGCCTTGGCCAGTCCCTCTCCTTCCGTGCCGGAAAAGTATACATAGCTTTTCAGAATTCCCTTCCGGTTATCCGTAATGATTTTTTCTTCTCCGGTAAACAGATCCCGGACGCAGACATTCGGATGTCCGTTCCTGTCCGTAATCATATAGATCCGCTGGTCATCCCGGGACAGCGAGGAGCAGGTGAAATAAAGAAGCTGGCTGTTGTACGCATCTCTCCCCTGGCTGTCGCTGATAATCATTCTTCCGTTAAAATGATGCATTTTTCTGTCCTTCCTGTGCGGATATAAACAATAATGCAGCGCCTGCTTCCAGATGCCGGGTTCATTTCCTCATCGGCATGCTCCATTAAAAAAACTGCCTGCGGCAGGATTTTATATCCGTCCGCAGACAGCTTATTCCAGATAAATCATTCCGTCAAGCCGCATTGGATGCAGCAGCCTTGCCGGTACCCTTACCCTTCTGTGCAGCAAGTGTCTTGTAGCTTTCTGCCGCAAGCACCAGTGCCAGCACCACAAGAAGCGTGGCAAGTGCCGCCTGGACAAATGCCCATAAAGCATCCTTGCCGGCTGCAATTGCATTGATCTTTGCAAGGATTGTCTGGCAGAGTGAGCATACCGTGACGATCAGCATAAATGTCATCGGGAAAAAGAACATTCTGTTGTTTTTACCCATCTTGCCGAGCCATGTACATACAGCGAGCAGGCCTACCGCTGCAAGCAGCTGATTGGAAGCACCGAAAAGGGGCCAGATCTTGGTATAGCCGGTCATGCCCAGTGAAATGCCGAGAACAACCGTGATCAGCGTAGATACATACGGATTTGCAATAAAAGCCTTGAATCCATGGGCATCCTTGTAAGTCTGTCCCTTTTCCAGCCAGAATTCCTGGAACATATACCGTGCAAGACGTGTTGCAGTGTCCAGAGAAGTCAGACAGAATACCGAAACGGCGAGCACCAGCATATTATAGGCAACACTCACGACCGGAGAATCCGCACCGACAAAGGTACCGATCATTTTGGAAATACCGCTTGCGAATACTGCCGTCGGAGATGTCAGAACCGGATTGGTGCCGGACTCATCCTTCCAGACGAATGCAATCGCGCAGAGAGAAACAACGGCAACAACACATTCGATCAGCATTGCTCCGTATCCGATCGGACGGGCATCCTTCTCGTTGTCAATCTGCTTTGCGGTTGTACCGGAGGATACCAGTGAATGGAATCCGGAAATCGCACCGCAGGCGATGGTTACAAACAATGCCGGGAACATGGTTCCGGTTGTAAAAAGACCGTTGCTGGCCGGTGCGGCAAAACCGGTAAAAGCCGGCATGGTAAAGCTGCCGTTTCCGGTAAATACGGCACCGAGGATGCCGACAATCGAAACAATCACCATGAAATAGAGCAGGAAAGAGCTCAGATAGTCACGCGGCTGAAGCAGAATCCAGACCGGTGTGACCGATGCCACCATGATATAGGCACCTACAAGCCACATCCATACATTATAGGTCAGTGCAACCGGATGCCAGAGGAGGCCGATCGCAACCACAATGATGATGCCGATGATGCCGCCCACTGTTGCAATGCCGACCGGCACATTTTTTCTGTATACCGCAATGCCGAATCCGACAGCGAGCACTATAAACAGCATGGAAATCATGGCTGTAGATTCATTCGCGGCAAGTACCTGTGCGGAAACCGCCTTGCCTGCTGCCGTCGTGATTCCGAAGGTTGAAGCGACGATGGAGCCGAAGGCTGCTACGACAAGAAGCAGTGTCAGATAGCAGAATACAATGAAAAGGCGCTTGCAGGTTCTGCCCATCGTATCATCAATAACCTCTCCGATGGACTGGCCCTTATTCCGGATCGATGCAAACAGCGCACCGAAATCATGCACGCCGCCAAAGAAAATACCGCCGATGAGAACCCACAGAAGTACCGGTACCCAGCCGAATACCGCTGCCTGAATCGGACCGTTGATCGGACCTGCACCTGCAATGGATGAAAAATGATGTCCCATCAGAACCGGTGTTTTTGCCGGAACATAGTCCATGCCATCCTCCAGCTCATGTGCCGGTGTTGTCCTTTTAGGATCGATCCCCCACTGCTTCTCCAGCCAGCCGCCGTAACAGACATAGCCGACAAGCAAAGCAATGATACTGCCTACCAAAATCAGTGCTGCATTCATTTCTGTTTCCCCCTTACGCCTTGCGTAATTCCGACCGGCTAAGCCTCAGCCTGGTCAAAATTTGCCTCAAAGAACTTCCTTGTACTCCTTGCAGCCTTATTGGTGTACACCTTTCTGCCTGTGAGATCCACAAGTACAAGATGTCCCTCTGCCCGCCCGCGGAGCGTAAAAAGATAATTTTTTGCGAATGTATATCTCTCCGCCGCAGCGATGCAGCCTTCAGACGGTGTTTCCTCTGAAAGGATGATCACCGTGAGATAAGAGTACATATGATTTTCCCCGGGGTATTTCCTGCCCTGCCGGACCATCTTTTCCTCCATCTCCCCTTCGATCACAGACTGCATTTCTCTGAGAAGCTCTTCAGTACATTTCTTTTCTTTCAGAAACAGCACATGCTCATAGGCTGCGGCACTCCACAGCGTGGCGTCCTTGCGCAGGACATATTTCTCACTTAATGAAGAAAAGTACCCGTATGCCGGGTACTTTTTTCCATTGAGTATGAAAGGCTCAGCAACATCAAACGTCTTACGGTACTTATCCAGTAATCCTTTCAGGTATTGAGCTGCCATCATATTCTGCCCCTTTGCATTTCTTTTTCTGCTGTATTCATCATTGAAAAGAAATTAACAATCAATATAGCATTCTGTAAATGAAATTTAAAATGCAAAATTCGAATATTTTTCATAATCTGATGTTATATTAAATTTTTTATTTATTACTTATGATTATATGTGATATACCAGACTGCAGGTTTCCGTCCTGTATGAGACAGTTACTGCTGCGGATGCATGCGGCGCTCGATCTTTGGAAAACGCCAGAGGAAAACCAGCATGCAGGTTACTGCTGAAACGGTATCTGCAATCGGTTCCGCAGTAAATATGCCCATATAGCCGAAATAATGCGGAAGGACAATCGCCAGCGGAATCAGCAGAATCACCTTGCGGAGCAGCGCAATAAAGAGAGAGATGCCCGGTTCATCCAAAGACACAAACATATTCTGACAGGCCCTCTGCATACCGAAAATACTCATGCCGAGGAAAAAGACCGGCATGATACGCTGCACGGTCCGGATCAGTGCAGTGTCGCCTGTAAAGATCCTCGCAATCATTGCCGGACGGAGGATAATCAGGAGAACCAGCAGGAAATTATAGGTAAACATGACTTTCACATAAATGCGGAAGCCCTCTCTTACCCGCTCTCTGTTTCCCTGCCCGTAATTATAGCTGATAACCGGATTGCAGCCTTGCGTAAAGCCCTGCAGCGGAACACTCACAAACTGCGCCGCACTCTGCATGATGGTGAGGGCACTGACATAAATGTCCCCGAATCTTGCAAGTCCGCTGTTTAACACGATACCGGTCAGGCTTTCCGTACTGGACATGACAAACGGAGAGATGCCCAGTGCAGTCATGGCCCCGATACTGTCCGGCCGGAGATATAGGGCTTTCCGCCGGATACGGAGTGATGCCTTTTCCGAGAAAAGAAAATGCAGGATCCAGACGGCACTGACCGCCTGCGAGAGGACGGTTGCTATGGCAGCTCCGGTTACGCCCATACGGAATCCGAAAATCAGGATCGGATCCAGCACTATATTGATTGCCGCGCCGATCATGACAGACAGCATGGCCGTTCCGGGTCTGCCCTGACAGTTGATAAAGGGATTCAGTCCGACATTAACCATCACAAAAAATGTGCCCGTGAGATAAACAGAAAAATACCTTTCTGCATACGGAAGCGTTACATCCGATGCCCCGGTCAGCCGCAGAAGCGGTTCCATGAATACAAACGCAGGAATCGTCAGCAATACGGCAAACAAAGCAAGGAGCGTCACACCGTTCCCAAGGATTTCCTCCGCCCTCTCATGGTCACCCTGTCCGAGCGCGATCGCTGCAAGCGGTGTCCCTCCGCCGCCGACGATCTGCGAGAATGCGGCAATCAGAATAATCAGCGTACTGCAGACACCGACGCCTGCAAGCGCATCCGTTCCGATCCCGCTGATATGTCCGATATAGATTCTGTCGACAATACTGTATAAAAGGTTCACAAACTGGGCCGCCACTGATGGAATCGCCATACGGATCATCAGCGGCCACATCCGCCCGGTACCAAATTCTTTTTCGTAATTTTTTCTGCTCTGCATCAGTATACTCCCGGACAGCCTCTGCGGAAGCTGTTACGGATATTCTACAGCCCCAGTACTCCAAATGTCAAAAATCCAAGTACTGCACTGATCCCGATTACCGCGGGGATGCTCATTTTAAATTTCAGAAGCAGAACAGCGTCTGCCGCGCCGATCGCAATCGACAGGACACTGGCTCTGCCGGCCTTGATATAATTGCTCAGTGCCAGAGAAATGACAACCCCGGCCACAAGTCCGATGCAGGCAGGCCGTACGCCAAGCAGAATTTTCTGCATCAGCCTGCCGTTCTTTACACGTTCAAAAAAGACGGCAGCCAGCATGGTAATGGTCAGTGTCGGCATCAGCACACCGAGATTCGCAGCAACCGCGCCCGGGATGCCGGCAGTACGGATTCCTGCAAAGGTTGCGCAGTTCAGTCCCAGAGGCCCCGGCGTCATCTCTGCAATCGCAACGATATCCGTAATTTCCTCTGCATTCATCCAATGGTGCGCAAGCATCTCGCTGGAAATCAGCGGAATCATGGAAAGTCCGCCGAAGCTCGTAAAACCTATTTTTGTAAAACTCCAGAAAAGCTGCAGAAGTGTGATCATGCTGCGTTCCTCCTTTTCCGTTCATAATATTCGGAAATCAGGATTCCGCAGACAGCGCCGAAAAGAACCAGATACACACAGTTGACATTCAGAAAAAGATACAGCGCGAATGTAACCGCGGCCACTAAAATACACGGCGGAAAACCAAAAGCACCTCTCACCATGCTCAGGGCCGCACTGAAAATAATCGGCACGACAGCCGCTCTGATACCGTTCATTGCCGCAGCAATCCAGAGGTTCTCGCGGAAAGCCGTATAAAAGCAGGTAATGATACTGAGGACGATCATCGGCGGCAGAACCATACCGAAAAGACAGGCAAGCGCGCCCGGGATTCCCGCTATGCGGTGGCCAAAGAGCACCGCCACATTTCCGATCATGGTCCCCGGCAGGCTCCTGCCTACACTTGTCAGATCCAGAAGCTCCGCATTGGTAATGGTCTTCCGTTTCTCCACATAGATCTTGTTCATCTGCGCAACAATGCTCCATCCGCCGCCGAAAGTGAAACAGCCGAATATAAAAAACTGCAGAAATAAATCCGGCACACTGTTTTCTTTTTTCATAAAAGATTTCCTCCCACAGGAAAACATACATGTCTCCATGTCATTGTCCCCTGGCTGCGATGGAAGCACGATCAATTATTCCAGTATAGCATTGCCGGAATCTATGTTCAAATTTCTAAAAAGAATTTTCATTATGCATGAAATGAATACCGGCACCCGCATTTCTTTTCAGTCCCGGCTTGTTATATTGATGCCGCATTTGTTGTTCCGTTTGACTTCATACAAAGCAAAATCCGCTTTGTACATAAAATCCCAGAGCTTGTTGCCCATCAGCGGAACCGCATTGAAGATTCCCTGGGAAATCGTGATATTCGCCTGCGCCTGCATAACCGGATTTCTGAGTCCGAGCGCAATCACCCTCCGCTGGAGATCCTCTGCAATTGCATGAATCTGCTCTCTGGTCATCCCGTAATAAATCATGACAAACTCATCACCGCCGTAGCGCGCCCCGTAAACACCCGGATAATCCCTGCAGATGCCCTTGATCGTCTCTGCAATCTTTGAAAGACAGTCATCGCCGGCCTGGTGTCCGTAACAGTCATTGTACTGCTTGAAAAAATCTATATCCAGAATTTCAATCGCCAGCTTTTCCTTTTCATGGTAAGCCTTCTCAAACATCTGATCCGAATATTCATTCAGCTTGTAACGATTCGGCAGCTGGGTCAGCTGGTCATAATCCGCCCGCTGCAGAAGACGGCGGTTCTCTTCCTTGATCTCATGCTGCTCTGTCTTCATCCGCTCTACATCCTGGCGGATATTGATAAAGAAAAGCATCGCCGCTGCATCATCCTTCCGTTTCTGATCCGTCAGCTTAAAGAAACGGTAGGCAGCCTGCTGTGCCTTCTGTATATCTCCGACCGCATCATAAAAATCAATCTTCAGCTGCTCATAACGGAGACTGATTCCCAGGAGATCGGAATCATAGACAATCCCCTCTATCATATTGATGATTCTGAGACATTCGGACATCTTTCCGATTTTTATCAGGAATTCGGAAATCAGGCAGATATCTCCGATCAGATCCACAATCTCCGGCGTCGTATCAATCACCTGGATAAGCTCCCGGATCAGGCGGTCTCTTTCCCCGGCCTGGCCAAGTGCATGGCTCACCTTTATGCCCAGGCTCAGGATATCGACTCCCTCCAGACGCTCAATCCGTTCGCTTGTGCTCCCGGACAGCTTCCGTGCTTTTTCAAGCCATTCCAGCGGTTCTCCTACGGATCTGCCGCTGTCCAGATACTGATTGCCGAGCATCGTGTAAACCGTGATCAGATTCCTCTTGTAAAAAGAGTCCTCCGGAAACTGCTCAATCGCTGCAATGGCCTCTTTCGTAAACTGCATGGCCATGTCATACTTCCCGAGCGCCGCGTAAATCTGCGCAATATTGCATTTTATAATACCTACCAGATGATCCCGCATGTCGCTTTTTCCGGAATACTCCAGCGCGGTCATATAATAGTCCATCGCAAGTGTATTGCTCCCATGCAGTGTGGCTACAATACCCAGCAGATTATAAGACCTCGTCAGCAGCTCATATTCATGGCTGAGCTTCTGGCAGATCATCCCCCGGGAAAGAAATTCCTGTATCTTGTCGTCCGAATATTCAAACATATAGTAGGAATCGGCAACATAATAGCAGGCAAACCCCTCCAGTGCACTGTCCTGCAGCGAAACAGCTGCTGCCAGCAGTTCCTTGGACTTTTCCATCATCCGCTCGTCAAAGTCTGCCCGCATCCCGGTCAGTTCCGTACAAAGATCCCGGATTTTCTGATCATATTTGTTAAAATCCATTCTGCTGTCCTTTCAGATCTGATTTAAAAAATCCACCAGTATCTGATACTCATGTTCAATTTCAGGGAAGGTTTCCTTTGCCTTTGGAATATTGCTGCCATTCCGGAGCAGATCCACAAACGGAACCACTTTGTGGTAAAAGCAGCTCAGGCTGAGATTTCCGGCAACACCCTTGATCGTGTGTGCGGCATTAAAGGCTTCCTTGTAATCCTCCTGCTGCATCGCGTCCTTCAGCTGGCGGAACGTCTCATCCTTCGGGAATTTTTTTAAAAAAGTTTCATAAAGCTCTGCATTTCCACAGAAGCGGTTCAATCCCTCTTCATAATCAATGCCCTGTGCTATCAACCTATCCTTGTCCATGATTTATACCTCCATTTGCATACTCACTGCTCTCATATATTATTTTCCGCAAGGGATCCGCCGGTTTCCAGCTGCTTCCGCAGTCTGTCCAGCTCCTTGATTTTTGTAACATCATTAAACACAACAAACAGTATTACTTCGTTTCCGTTTCTGCCCCAGTACTGTATGTTCATCCGCAGCCATTTCCCTGTCTTGTCTCCCGGCTTCTCCCTGTAAAAATCACAGCACACGGAAGTTTTTTCCGCTGTTGACCTGTCCAGCGCTTCCCTGATCACCGCTCTGCTGTCCTTGGAAAGATATTCGGACAGCGTGTTTTTTCCGTCTATCGCGGATGCAAATCCAAAGAAGTCACTGTATGCCTGATTTGTACGGAGCGTGCGGAGACTCCTGCCGTCGTATTCATAAACCGCAATCGGCATATATATGCTCTGCAGCAGCAGCTCCACCTGCGGATTGACAGACCAGAGTGTCTCTGCCAGCTTGCCGATCCTCTCGTTGTTTTCCTGCACCGGTGATGCCTTTACGCTGCGGATCAGCTTTTCATAATCCGGAACGGACATAGGCCTTGCGTAGAAATAGCCCTGCACATAGCCGCAGCCGATGCTTTCCAGGAATTCCTTCTGTTCCAGCGTTTCCACGCCCTCTACAATTACCGGAAGCTCAAGCCAGCCGGCCATACGGATTACGGAAGCAAGAATTCTGGTTCCGCGGTCGTCTGCTGTATTTTGCGTCAGGAATTTCATGTCAATTTTAAGCACATCCACATGAATGTCCTTCAGTGTATTCAGTGAAGAGTATCCGGAGCCGAAATCATCCATCATGATAATAAAGCCCTTCTGACGCAGGATTTTTACCGTCTCCTGCATAATCTCCGGATTTTCCATATATGCGCTTTCCGTAATCTCCAGATTCAGGAGCCGCGGCGGAATATTGTACTTCCCCACCAGCCCTACGATGTCACTGATCAGATTCGGATTATACAGATTGACCCTGGACACATTCACGGAAACCGGCGAAGGATCCTGCCCCTCATCCGTCCATTTGCGGAGAAGCCTGCATACACTCTCCCAGATATAATGATCCACCTTGCCGATAAACCCGTTGCTTTCAAAAACAGGTATGAACTCTCCCGGCGAGATCAGGCCGCGCGTCGGATGCTGCCAGCGCACCAGTGCCTCGGCACCGTAGGGGAGATCCGTCCGCAGATTGTATTTCGGCTGCAGATAGACAACAAACTCCCCGTTTTCCAGCGCCGGCTGCATTTCATTGATGATCCTCTGCTCCTGCAGAACCCTCTCGCTCATCTCCGGCCTGTAGTAGCAGAGGCGGATAAACTCCGTCTTGCAGAAGGTCACCGCAAGAGATGCTTTTGCATACATGGTATCGACCGGCATGCTCCTGTCCTCAATCACATAAACACCAAAAGAGATTTCCAGCCGGTAGTCTTTTTTATAGGTAGCAATCAGATCGTTCGCAAGCTCTGTATAGCGCACGATCTCCTCCGCATTGTTGGGTACACACATGGCAAAAATATCCGCTTCGATCCGCCCGTACGTGCAGTACTCCATCTCGCCTGCCATCCGCCGCATCAGGTTGGCCACATACTTAAGGAGTCTGTTGCCCTCCTGCTCGCCCCAGAAGGAATTCAGCGCGCGGAAGCGGTTGATATTGAAGCTTACTACCGCGAATGTCTCATCCGGATGACTGTCCAGGAGATTTGCCGTCTCCGCAAAAAACTTCTGCCGGTTGTAGAGATCCGTCAGCGCATCATGCTCTGTGCTGTAACGCAGCTTCTCAAAAAGAAACAGCTGGCTGCGGCCGATGGCATTTTTGAGACGGCTCAGCAGAATCTGCGGCGAATACGGCTTCGGCACAAAATCCCAGGCTCCCAGATCCAGTGCCCGCTGCTCTGATGCCTGATCCGATGCCCCCGTCAGCACAAGAACCGGCAGATCTTTATATATCGTTTCCGACAGATGCTCAAGGAAAGCATAGCCGTCCATCACCGGCATGATAATATCCAGAAGAATCCCGGCAATGTCACGACGCTGTCCCAGTATCCGGAATGCTTCCTGTCCGTTTTCTGCTTCAACTGTATCGTAGTCCTTGCACAGAATGCCCTTCAGAATCGCTCTGTTGACTTCCTTGTCATCTACAATCAGAATGCAATTTTTCTTTTTCATTCTTTTTTCCTTTTCCGGTATAGAATAAAAAATTTATATAAATAATTTTACTGCATACTGTTCCTTATGACAAGAAACATTCGTGAAGTCTTTTCTGCCGGATGTCCGGCCGGAAGCAGAAATACGGATTCTTTAATCTGATGCATGGACAAAAGTATTCTCTGGAATTATAATATACCCAACCCGTTATAATTATTTTAAGGAGCACACTATGAAAAAAGAGACAAAATGTATTCAGGCAGGCTACACCCCAAAAAACGGTGAGCCTCGTATGATCCCGATTATCCAGAGCACAACCTTTAAATATGATACCAGCGAGGATATGGGCAGATTATTTGATCTGGAAGCAAGCGGATATTTTTATACCAGACTGCAGAATCCTACCAGCGATTACGTCGCTGCCAAAATTGCCGCACTGGAAGGCGGAACCGCTGCCATGCTGACCTCCTCCGGCCAGGCTGCCACATTTTATTCTGTTTTCAATATCGCCGGTGCAGGCGACCATGTGATTGCCTCCTCCACCATCTACGGCGGCAGCTTCAACCTTTTCAATGTGACCATGCGGCGTATGGGCATTGATTTTACCTTTGTGAGCCCGGACTGCTCTGACGAGGAGCTGGAAAGTGCTTTCCGTCCCAATACCAAGGCTGTCTTCGGCGAGACCATTGCAAATCCGGCGCTGATCGTGTTTGATATCGAGCGCTTTGCCAAGGCAGCGCATGCACACGGCGTTCCGCTGATCATCGACAATACCTTTGCAACCCCGATCAACTGCCGTCCTTTTGAATGGGGCGCAGATATCGTTACGCATTCCACCACCAAATACATGGACGGACACGATGCTACCGTCGGCGGCTGCATTGTCGATTCCGGAAATTTCAACTGGATGGCGCACGCCGATAAATTCCCGGGTCTCACCACACCGGATGAATCCTACCACGGCATCACCTATGCAGAGAAATTCGGACAGGGCGGTGCCTATATCACAAAGGCAACCGCACAGCTGATGCGCGACCTCGGCTCCACACCGGCACCGATGAATGCCTATCTCCTGAATCTCGGTCTGGAATCCCTTGCTGTCCGGATGCAGCGTCACTGTGAGAATGCACAGAAGGTTGCGGAGTTCCTTGCCTCGAATGACAAGGTAAGCTGGATTACCTATCCGGGACTTCCCGGCGACAGATATTATGAAAGAGCCAGAAAATACATGCCGGACGGTACCTGCGGCGTAATTGCATTCGGCGTAAAGGGCGGACGGTCCGCTGCAGAGGAGTTCATGAAGCATCTGAAACTCGCCATCATTGCCACCCACGTTGCGGATGCCCATACCTGCATCCTCCACCCTGCATCCTCCACACACCGCCAGATGACGGATGAGGAGCTTTTGGCAGGCGGCGTCAGACCGGATCTTGTCCGTCTCTCCGTCGGTATTGAGAATGTCTCCGATATCATTGAAGATCTCAGCCACGCGTTTGACATGGTCTGAGGATTTCGCTTTCCCGGCATTCTCCAAAAAGAAAAGAGCTGTGAAATAATGGAATGCCATTATTTCACAGCTCTTTTTTATTGGTTGTTTTTATTTTTTACCTCATACATCCGGCGGTCGGCAAGTGCAAACAGCTCCTCCCACGTCCATTTTTCCGGCAGCTCCGCGCTGGAAGCAATGCCGAAAGAAATACTGAACGGAAAATAGCCGCTGGACGAGCAGAAGCACTGCTTCCGCATAACGTCATAATACATCTTTACCTCCCGGGCAAAGGCTTCCGGCTCCTCTCCCCGCGTGATGATCAGGATTTCATCTCCGCCGTAGCGTACAACAATCCGGTCTTTGCCGCTCTCTCTTCTGTCAAACCGGCCGCGCCAGTATCCTGCAATCTCACGGAGAAGCATATCTCCCTCCAGATGCCCCAGATCATCATTGATCTTTTTGAAGTTATCCACATCCATCATGGCGATATTCACAACGCCCTTGCTGCAGCAGCTGAGTGACGGAACAAAATCATCATCCAGGAAACGCCGGTTGTAAAGGCCTGTCAGCGAATCAATGATCGCCTCCCGGTTTGCCTTCCGGATCAGCTCCGCCAGATCATCATTCAGCGTACTGTCCAGGATAAAGTTTCCGTCCACATTGTTGACCATCTCCAGAATACATGGTTTATCCTCAATCTCAAGATATCTCGAGATGATCCAGTACACCTGCCCCTTGCAGATTTCCATTTTATAGGCGCTTGCATGGTCCCTGTAAGCCCGGAGCGAACTGCAGTTCTCGCAGCGCTCGCACTTCCCCCATACATTATGACAGATTGTATCTGTTTCCGTAAAAAGCCCGGAATCCAGAACCCGTTCCGTTACCGGATTTACAATCCGTGCGATTGTATTGACTTTTTTAAGCTCGGCAAGCATTTTTCCCGCTTCATCTTTGCTTAGCTGCATACCCATGAAAAAAACCTCCATCCGCAGTACCGGAGATCCCATGCAGAGTCTCCCGCACTTAACAATATAGAGGTATATTATCATACTCTGCTGGACATTTGTTGACTCTTTTTTAAAAATAGCATAAATGATGCAGGTGTCAAAGTATGATTACGGATTGTTCCGTGCTGTGCACTCCCACAATCCTGTAATCATACAAATTCATTTAAATATAGCGGATCCACTCTGCCGCTTCGGAAAACCACTCTGCAACGTGCGGATCGCGGTATCTCCCCTTTTCTTTCTCTTCTGTTTCCTCATCTGCCAGTGACAGTCCGTGCACGCCTCTCGGAAAAAGATGATATTCCGCCGGTATACCCTGTGCCGCATAAGCGCCGATCAGAAGCAGTGTGTTCTGCACCGGTACCGACAGGTCCGTTTCCGTATGCCATACATAGCATGGCACTGCCGTTTCCCGGACCTGGAGTTCCAGGCTGAACCAGCGGAGTGCCCGGTCATATTCCTCCACGCTCCCGTGCACAGCAGCATACTGCTCCCGGCTCCCCAGCAGGCGGTCAAAGCTGCCCCGATGGGCATATTCGCCTCCGGTAATCACCGGGTATGCAAGAATCATACCATCCGGCCGGAAAATACGCTTATCTGTTTCAGGACTCATCCCGCAGTATTCCTTTACCTCCCGGAACAGCGGTTT
This sequence comes from uncultured Lachnospiraceae bacterium, assembly GCA_964585695.1. Lineage (GTDB taxonomy): Bacteria > Bacillota > Clostridia > Lachnospirales > Lachnospiraceae > Oribacterium. The sequence continues at coordinate 1,158 of CAZPEW010000002.1, read as the reverse complement.
TCCGTTCCAGTCCGTATCGGCCCAATGCACGCCAAGCGTTGCCGCACAATGTGCACCCGCAGAAAATCCGCAGAAATATACTGGTTCTCCGGGATACAGGCGCTTTACCTCCGCACAGGCCCAGGCCGCCTGGCAGACCGGCCGCTGCCGGAGCACCTCTGTCTGCACATCATATCTGAAAATCACCGCACGGTAGCCCTCCCGGTTAAACGCCCTTACGACCGGCCAGCTCTCCCTGTCCGAGAGCCAGCTGTAGCCGCCGCCCGGAAACACCACAACCGTTCCCTTTTCCCTCACACAGGCTTCCTGTGCCGGATCATATTCCAGCACAGCATCAAAAATCCCCCGAATAATCATATTGCCCCCATATTTAAAAAAGTGGACTGTATGCTCAGATACAATCCACCCTGCACGTAAACCATTCTATCAGATTTTCTCTTCCGATAATCATTTTTTATATTATAATATTCCATATTACGGGAGGTACTCTTATGATTTTCAATCTGAAGGAAAATGCTGACCACTACCTTGGAATCAGCAGAAACATGGACACGGCTCTTAACTGGCTTAAAAAAGCCGATTTACTGCATCTCCCTGACGGAAGAACCGGGATTGACGGAGATGCTGTTTTTGTAAATGTGATGAATGCTGTTACAAAGGACAAACAAGAGGCACGTTTTGAATTCCACAGAAAATACTATGACATCCAGATTCTGATCAGCGGAAAAGAGGATATCCTTTTCGGATCAGATGCAGGCCGCATTACAGTACCTTATAAAGAGGATATCGGCTTCTGCGACTGTCCGGAAACCGCTGCCGCGCATCTCTCCGCGGGCTGCTTCGTCATCTGCGAGCCGCTGGAACCGCATGCTCCGTGCATCACTCCGGAGAAACCGGCCCCGATCCGCAAAGCAGTCATTAAGGTTCTTAAATAGCGGAAACGCTGTGCCTGCAGGCTGTTATCATGAAGCTGCATATCCGTATCTGAAACATATCTGAAAACGGAAGTCTCCGGTATATCCGGAAACTTCCGTTTTTTCAGGTCCTGCCGCAGAACAGATTGATCCGGGTTCTGCTGTTCCCGGTTTCATTCATCCTCCTGTGCTTCATCCCAGTAATCCTCTGCATCCTCATATTCATCAAAATCATCGGAATTGT
>CAZPEW010000001.1:24991-38288 GCA_964585695.1 uncultured Lachnospiraceae bacterium | reverse complement strand
AATGAGAATCATATTCCGGAAGACGCAGAAAGCAGCATTCGCAGGAAGCTGCAGCAATACAGACAGTGGTTTTCCGCCTCAGATGAGGCTGAAACAGATACAGAAACAGGCACGGACAGAAAGGACACAGCGCCGGAGAAACTGGATATCCGGATCGAGGAAAGCGAAGGAAGAAAACATGGCAGGGTACAGGTTATGATCGGAGAAAGCACGGACCGGACAACCGTTCCGGTTACGGTTTTTCTGGGAGAACCGGATCAGGGAAAAACGCCGCTGTTTTACTGCCTGAGTCTCATTTTCCTGATTCTGTTATTTCTGTTTTTCTGGAAAGTGATCCGTATGGTGCAGGTGCTGATCGGAGGAGAAAGACATGACAAAGGAAGCGAAAACGCAGAAGAACGGAGGAAAAATGAAAAAAACAATTAAAACTGCAGCCGGCATGCTGTCGGGCATGCTTACAATCCTTCTGTTTGTCATTGCACTGTATTCTCTGATGGCAGCAGTCCGTGAAAAGAAGGATGGCATCCCGTTTTTCCTGTACCGGTGGAAGCCGGTACTGGTACTCAGCGATTCTATGGAGCCCACGATACATACAGGTTCAGTCATTATTGTAAGGAAACAGGAGGGCAGAGCGCCGGAGACGGGAGACATTGTGCTTTACCGGAGGGAGGGGGAAGCTGCCAGCTTCGTAACCCACCGGATTTCCGGGCAGGACAGCGGAGGGTATATTACAAAGGGAGACCATAACAATACACCCGATCCGGGCAGGAGAGACGCGGATGACATTCTTGGCACCGTTGTGACGGTACTGTTCTGATAAAGAACAGGAAATATTTATACAAATTGTACTTAAACGGCAGACCTGCAGTCAGGCTGCCTTGGAAAAATGCAAAGGAGAGGAAATGAAAAAGTCAAAAAAGACGCTGATTATGGCATTGGCTTCCATCACAGTTATTGCAGCTGTAGCCGGTGCCTGGGCATATTTTGTAAGTACGCAGAAAGCAGAGGTATCTGCGAATGCAGAACAGATGAATGTAAAAATTACCAAAACCAATTTTGTACAGCACGACAATATGGTTCCGGGAGATACGGCAAATTATGCACTGCGTTATGAAAATGCCGGCGCACGGGATGTAAATATCATGACAGAAATAACGCTGACATCAGATGAGCCGTTTTCTGACGAGCTCGCATGGTTCATATATGAAAAATCGCTGGATCCGGCAGTGAAAACTGCACCGTCGACCGGTTCAGCTGCAGGAGGCGATCTTACGTTTGCAGCCGCGCAGATGGGGGCCATAGAGTATTATAAGATCTCTGCGGACAAAAAAAGTGCCACTTTTGTCGTAAACAGCGGAACGCTGTCAGGGTCGATCAGCAAGAGTACGAATCCGGCATTGCTGTCGGCTGCAGATCTTGAATTTGTTCTTGCCATGAGCGTGGGTGCAGGAAATGAATTCCAGGGGAAACATTGTACAGTAACTGCAGATGTATTCGCAGTACAGACGGACTATACCGAAGGTGTATTTTGGGAAGTGCTGAAGAACAGTGCATCGCCGATCGGCAGCACTATTGTAGCCGCTTGACAGTGGAGCCGGTAAGAGAGAAAGACATCTTCCGGCAAGGTATGGAGGGAATGGGCATATGCTGGAAAAGCTGCGGAAATCACTGTTTCTCCTTATCGTTCTGCTGCTTGGAATCTGCGGTGCAGGTGCCTTTTATGTGAGCAGAGCTTCTGCCGAATCTGCGGTGCAGGCAGCGACAGTCAGCCTGCAGCTGCAGCCGGCGGAGAGAGAGATTCCGGCATCGTATGAAATAACAGAAACAACAATGCTGCGCGCAGGGATTGCGGTCCGGAATACAGGTACGGTTCCGGTATATCTGGAGGATACGCTGATTCTCAGGAAAGATGGACTGCCGCTTGCCGACGCATCGCTGATCCGTGCGGTGCGGGAAACTGGGGGCGCTGCAGCAGAGCCGCTGGCGCCGGGGGAGAGTCGTACGGTTTATTATAATATTTCCTTTCCCGGAGCCGCGCTTTTACCGGAAGGCAGTTTTTCTCTTACGGGCGAATACAGTGCGGAGGCATATACGGAAGCAACCGGACAGTACGGATTCCGCTCAGGCCCTTATTCTGCAGAAATACCGGGATACACAGATACTTATGCATTGATGATTCCTGTGCGGAGCCGGGAGATCAGGCTGTATGCCGAGTATATCAGCGGCAGCAGCTACAGTGCGGAATACTGGTATTTTACAAAAGAAGCACTCGGCGCCGGAGGCGACGCACTGCAGTGGACGGCATTTGATGCCGGACAGCCGCTGTTGATTCAGGCGGATACGCCGCTGCTGGTTTATTATGAGCTGACAGGTACAGCCGGAACGGTACGGTCGGATCTTTACCGTCTGTTTATACAGAATGGAATTGTACAGAAGGAACAATATGATTATTTTACCGGACAAAAAACGGGATAAGAAAAAACACAGATGCTACGGGAGGGCAGAACCGCCGGTTATTGCGGGAATGATTCTGTTTCTGGTGCTGCTGATCGGTGCAGCGGGAGCGGGGGTCTGTGCGGAAACGACGGATAAGGCAATGCTGGATGCTTTCCGGCAGCAGCTGGATCAGAAAGGACTGCCGGTCGTGCCGGATGCTGTTCTGCCGGAGGATGCAGCCGGCAGCGGCATTTTTGTGGCATCCGGAACGGGGCCCGGAAAGGCAGCTTTCCACGCCGGCGGAGTGGAAAATTTTTACCGCTTCAAGGCTGTCTGGAATGACCGGGGGACAAGGCTCCGGGTGCTGGAAAACCGGGCGGGTCTGACGGAAGCGGAATACATCCGGCGCTTTGGAAACGGTCCGCCGGAAGCAAGACAGCTGCCGGCAGGGTATCTGTACCAGGCGGATCCGTCGGCTGCATTTCTGAAGGAGCCGGGGGATTATGACAGCTACCAGTGGGAAATGAGTGCTGACGGAATATCCTATCAGGCTGTGAACGGCGGTACGGCTGCTTCTCTCGTGACAGAGGTTTTCTACGGAAGCAGAAAATACCGCTGCCGGGCGGTGATCCACGGGAAAGAATTCATACTGGGCGAGGATTATATGCTGCAGTATTACAGTCTTCCGAAACAGCTGGCACTCAGACTGGAGGCACTATGAAACGGATGGATATGCGGCAGCATTTTGCATTCGGCACGGTATGCTTAATGGCCGGACTCTGGTCCGGTGCCGGAACCGTGTCTGCCGCCGGTACTGTACTGCATACCGCAGCTGTCCTTGATGTGGACCATGCGGAATACATGCAGTTCAATACAAGCATGCTGGCGGAGATTGATCCTGCCGGAAATACTGCGGACTATAAGGCCATCGGCGTCGGCGACTTTCCGGTCAATCTGTCGGCAAGCCCGGATGATACATACGGGGCTGCGGGCAAAGCCGAACTGTCTACAGGCGTTCTTTACAATGCGACAATTACACTTTTCGATTTTAATGTTTATACGGAGGAAAATATTATTCTGCCGGACGGAACACCGGACTTCAGCCGGATTCCGCTTGCGGTTGCATATCTGTACGGAAATTACACGCCGGTTTATGAAATGCAGGGAGTTGCAGGGTCTCGATGGCCTTTCCTCGTAACCGGGGAGGATTCCTTCCGGCTTGCCTGCAGTCAGTGGAAGTATGTAGGGGAAGGAATTCAGTTTTATGAATATGATTACAATAATCTGATCTACGATATCTATATGAGCGCCTTTATCATTCCGAAGCAGACTGGCGGCGCGTGGATCCCGATTGCGGAGACCATGGTGCGGGCCAGGTTCAGTCATCTGTATCAGGTGGAGTATGATCTGAATTATCCAGGCGGCGCGGCTGCCGGCAGTACGGTACAGGCAAGTTTCAAAGACAATCTGACATATCTTGCGCTGCCGGTTCTTACAGAACCTGCAGATGCAGAGCGCTATGAACAGATCGGCTGGGAGATTACCGGAACTGATATTATTCCCTATCAGACAGGCAGCGGACTGTATGACGCGGGGAGCATCCGCGTGAGCGGAGTACCGACAGAAGCAGTTCAGTAGGAAAGAGAGTGGCATTCCGGAGAATCTATGCTATACTAAGAACGCATTAAAAATGTTTAAAAATGTCTGGAGCTGACTGCTCCACAGGAGGACAGCATGGATTTACAATTTACCAGGCCGCAGGCGGCAGACTGGAAAACAGTTTCACCGTATTTTTCGCTTCGCCGCAACAAAACCTGTGATACCGGTGCACTTGATACATTTTTATGGGCAGATTATTACAATATCCGCTATACCGTTGCAGACAGCAAAGCGCTTCTGTTTGTTATGACAGACGGGGAGGAATACTTTTCCAGCATGCCGTACTGCAGAGAGGAGGACCTGCCGTATTATTTTGATCTGACCAAGAAGTATTTTAATGAAGTTCTGAAAAAACCGTTTAAGATTTACCTGGCGGATGAAGAGGCATTGGAATATCTGAAGCTGAGGGAGAATCCGAATTACATCATCAAGGATGAGGATGATTTCAAGGATTACTTATACAATGCCGAGGAACTGAGAACCCTGCCGGGTAAGAAATTCCACAAGAAAAAGAACCTGGTCAACAAGTTTATGCGTGATTATGAGGGCCGCTGGGAATATAAAACCATGAATTGCAGCGATAAGCTTGCAATCTGGGATTTCCTGGACCGCTGGTTTGCAAAGAGGGCTGAGACGGAAGATGACGGAGAGGAGTCTCTGGAGTATGAGGTCAAAGGCATCCACGAAGTACTGACCAACTGTGCCCTGTTTGATTTCCATATCGGCGGTATTTTTATTGACGGAAAGCTGGAGGCTTTTTCCATGGGAGCCTACAATCCGCTGGAAAAGATGGCTGTCATTGATATCGAGAAGGGCAATTCCGATATTCCGGGTATCTATCAGGTGATCAACCAGCAGTTTCTGCTGCATGAGTTTGCGGAAGCGGAGATTGTCAACCGGGAGGATGATGTCGGACTGGAGGGACTCAGGAGATCCAAGCAGAGCTATAATCCGATCGGCTATGCAAGGAAATATATGGTTCTGCAGAAGGATTTTGCCGGATTTGAAAAAGAGCTGACGGATCATTATGAGGATGAAATCGATCATTATGAAACCAAGGCCGACTGAGAAAGAGAGATAAGCAGCTGCGCGCCGGGACAGGCGGGGGAGACCCTGCGCAGGAACGGAAACATGCAGGCTGCGGATAAAAGGAGGATATGACCATGGATCCTGCGGTTTCGGTTTCCGTTCTTACGACAAAAGAAGAGAAGCAGGAAAGCCGGCTGCTGTATCATCAGGTTTTTGCAGAAGATCCGGAGGCATTCCTGGACTATTATTACAGTGACCGTGCAAAAGACAACAAAATTGCTGTAAAAAGGATCAGCGGCCGGATTGTTTCCATGGCGCATCTGAATCCTGTCAGGATGATGGTTATGGGGCAGGAAGTCAAAACATATTATATTTTTGCAGTAGCGACGGCCGCGGAGGAGAGACATAAAGGGCATATGCGGGATGTGCTGGAGTGTGCATTCGGAGAGATGGAGGCGGAAAATATACCTTTCTGCTATCTGATTCCGGTGGACGAGGCGATTTACCGGCCATTCGGTTTTGAAACCATCTGCAGTTTTTCCGGGGATGCCGGACTTACGGAGGATGCGCTCCGCAGCAGCTACGATATTTATATTAAGGAAACAGAGGATTACTGCAGACGGAGAATGCGCGAGGCAGAGATTACGGCGATGTACGGAGAGGAAGGTGTTCCGGAGAATCCGGTGATCATGGCCAGGGTTGTAAGCCGCAGAGCATTTGCTGCAATGAGCGCTCTTCCGGAGGAGACAGCGGAGCAGGATATGCTGCACTGGCTCAGGGAGCGCAGGATTTATATATCAGAGGATGTCTGAGCCGGAGGTAGCAGATGGATTTTTCTGTCGGGGATATCATTACAATGAAGAAGCCGCATCCCTGCGGTGCTTCGGACTTTGAGATTCTCAGAGTCGGCGCGGATCTAAGGCTTAAATGTCTCGGGTGCGGGCACCAGATGACCGTTCCGAGGAATAAAATAACACCACACGTCAGACTGCTCCGGAAGGCGGATGCAGCTGATACAAAAATTTGAAAAATGCTTGCAAAAGGCCGTTTTATTTGGTAAGATATTCAACTGTCAACAAATTTTCCTTGCTTCCACACAAGGGTGGAGGCCAGAGACCAGAAGGAGGTAAAGCAGATGAACAAATACGAAGTATGCGTTGTTCTGAGTGCGAAGCTCGAAGATGATGAAAGAGCAGCAGCAATCGAAAAGGTAAAGGGTTATATTACACGTTTCGGCGGCACTGTTGGAGAGAACATCCAGGAGTGGGGCAAAAAGAGATTAGCTTATGAAATTCAGCACATGAAGGAAGGCTATTACTATTTTATCCCGTTCACAGGTGATTCAAATACTCCGAACGAGCTCGAGAGCCATATTCGCATTATGGAGCCAGTTCTCAGATATCTTGTAGTTAAGCCAGAGACCGATGCTGTAGCTGTTGCAAAGCCTGTCGAGGATGACAAGACTGCTGAAGCAGAGAAGTTAGAAGATACGACCGCAGAAGTAAACACAGCCGAATAAGCAAGCGGAAAGCGAGATTAATATGAACAGAGTTATCCTAATGGGTAGATTAGTAAGAGATCCTGATATCAGATATTCTCAGGGTGAGAACAGTATGGCAATTGCAAGATATACACTTGCTGTTGACAGAAGAGGCCGCAGACAGGATGGTGCTGCACAGGATAATCAGCCGACTGCTGATTTTATCGGATGTGTTGCGTTCGGACGTTCTGCAGAGTTTGCAGAGAAGTATATGCATCAGGGTATGCGTATGCTGGTATCCGGCAGAATCCAGACCGGAAGCTATACAAACAAGGATGGCCAGAAGGTTTACACCACAGATATCGTTGTAGATGATCAGGAATTCGCAGACAGCAAGGGCGCGGGAGCACCGGCCGGCGGTTCACAGAATCAGAGCCGCAGCTATGATTCCGGCAGTTCCTCCTCACATGAGGGCGGAAGCGCTATCGGCGATGGTTTTATGAATATACCTGACGGGGTAGAAGACGAGGGACTTCCATTCAACTGATGGAGCATGACCCTTGTAACTATACAAGGAGGTTAAACCATGGCATTTCAGAAGGCTGACAAGAACAGCGCTAGACCTAGAAGAGCAGGCGGTTTCCACAGCAGAAGAAAAGTTTGTGTATTCTGCAGCGAGAAGGCTAAGCCAATCGACTATAAAGATGTTGCAACACTGAGAAAATATATTTCTGAGAGAGGTAAGATTCTTCCGAGAAGAATTACCGGTACCTGTGCAACACATCAGAGAGCAATTACTACCGCTGTAAAGCGCGCAAGACATATTGCACTTCTTCCGTTCCAGGTAGACTGATCCGGAGATCCGCAGGATCTGAGGGACAGCTGCAGGAATGCAGAAATAATAATAGCAGCCGCTGTGATGGAAACATCACGGTGTCTGCTATTTTATTTTTCTGTTTATCTATGGTATAATCAGTCTTACTGTTTACGATAAGGGGAAAGCAAATGAATAATCAAAAGAAAAACAGCAGAAGTCTGATTGATGCATATTTTGCATGGCCGCTGTGGATGATTATTATACCGGTACTTGCTGAGGTGGCTGTTTCACTGGCTGCGCCGCAGGCAGGGCTTATTCTTCTTCCGTTTGTTCTGATTTATGCAGCATCAGCATTGTGGCTGTATTTTACGAGGAGAACCAAACTGCTTTCGGGACTCCTGGATTTTTCTGTTGCATCCAATGAGACCCAGGCAGAGCTTCTGCAGGAGATGCCGTCGGCATATTGTCTTGCTGATTCTGCGGGCAATATTCTCTGGGAGAACCAGAGTTTCCGTGATATCTCCAAAAAGGAGCCGGGACTTTCGGGCAATCTGATCAATATGTTTCCGAACATAACAAAGCAGATGCTCCTGGAAGAGGATGCCATGCTGGAGATACATTCGGCATTTGAGGACCGGAAGTACTGCATCGATCTCCTCAGGACCGGTATTGTCGGGAATAAAGAGAAATTTCCGGCGCTTGTAAATCCGGACGACAAGATCGTTGCGGTTTATCTCCGTGATGAGACGGATGAAGTGAGTCTCCGGAAGGAGCTCTCCGATGAGCATATTGTCTGCGGACTGATATACATTGATAATTATGAAGAGGTGCTGGACCAGATTGAGGAGGTCAGAAGATCGCTTCTGACTGCGCTGGTAGACAGAAAAATAAACCGTTATATTTCTGCGGTAAACGGGCTGACCAAAAAGATCGAGAAGGACAAGTACTTCTTTATTCTGAAGCAGCAGTATCTGCAGAAGATGCTGGATGACCGTTTTTCCATACTGGATGAGGTCAGACAGGTTAATATCGGAAATGAGATGGCGGTAACGCTGAGCATCGGTATCGGATTCGGCGCAGCCGGCTATGACACCAATTATGAATATGCCCGGACCTCCATTGATATGGCGCTCGGAAGAGGCGGCGATCAGGCGGTCGTCAAGTCGCAGGATAAGCTGACTTATTTCGGCGGTAAGACGCAGACCCAGGAGAAGGCCACAAGAGTCAAGGCGAGAGTCAAGGCGCAGGCCTTCCAGGAGCTTCTGGAAAACAAGGACAGAGTGCTGATTATGGGACATGCGATGGGAGATGTTGACTGTCTCGGTGCATCTGTCGGGGTGTTCCGGATGGTACAGTCGCTCGGAAAACGGGCATCCATAGTGCAGAATGAGGTGACCGCGCCGATTATCCCGCTGAAGGAACGATTCCAGAACAGTGAGGAATATCCGGAGGATATGTTTATTTCCGGAGAAAAGGCGCTGTCGCTGGTTGATCCGAATACGGTTCTCGTTGTAGTTGACTGCAACCGTCCGAGTATCCTGGATGAGCCGGAGCTTCTGAAAATCTGCAGAACCATTGTTGTATTCGACCATCACCGCCAGAGCTCGGAGGTTATCACCGGAGCAGTGCTGAGCTACTGTGAGCCATTTGCATCTTCCGCCTGCGAGATGATTGCTGAGATGATGCAGTATATCGGAGACGGAATCAAGGTCCGTCCGGCAGAGGCGGATGCCATGTACGGCGGCATTGTCATTGATTCGCAGGAATTTACAAACCAGACAGGTGTCAGGACCTTTGAGGCGGCTGCGTATCTGCGCAGGTGCGGTGCGGATATCACAAGAATCCGCAAGGTATTCCGCGAGAAGCTTAAGGATTATCAGGCAAAGGCTGTTGCAATCAGCCAGGCGGATATTTACCGTACAGCATATGCATTCAGCACAATTGACAGCAAGGGGCTGGAGAGTCCGACCGTGCTCTGTGCACAGACAGCGAATGAGCTCCTGAATATCCGGGGCATCAAGGCAAGTATTGTTCTTACACTGTATAATGATGACAGTTACATCTCGGCGCGTTCCATTGACGAGATGAATGTACAGGTACTGATGGAAAAACTCGGCGGCGGCGGACACAGAACCATTGCCGGCGCGCAGCTCCGCGAGGGCAGCATTGAGGAAGCCATCGCAACCGTTAAGGAAGCTATTGACAAGATGATTGAGGAAGGAGAAGCTTCATAATGAAAGTAATATTATTAAAGGATGTAAAGGCACTCGGGAAAAAGGGTGATATTGTAGAGGTCAGTGAGGGCTACGGAAGAAACTTTATCCTTCCGACCAAGGCAGGCGCACCGGCAGATGCCAGGCACATGAATGAGCTGAAGCTCCAGAATGCGAATGCCGAGAGGCTTGCCCAGGAGAAGCTGGAGGAAGCACAGGCACTGAGGGAAAAGCTGGAGGCAGTCAATGTAAAGGTATTTATCAAGTCCGGCAAAGACGGCAGAACCTTCGGCTCGGTATCCACAAAGGAAGTCCAGGAGGAGCTTAAAAAGCAGACCGGACTGGATATTGACAAGAAAAAGTTCGAGGTGGATGTCCCGCTTAAAAGCCTGGGCGGATATGTCATCAATGTAAAGCTTCATAAGGATGTAACCGCAGCGCTGCATGTATCTGTACAGGCAGCGCAGTAAAGCAGCAGCGCAGCTGAAACAGGACTTCCCATGGTTTGGAGATCAGAATGGATGAAAATATATTAACACGTGTGGTTCCGCACAGCGCGGAAGCGGAGCAGAGCATCATCGGCTCCATGCTCCGCGATAAGGATGCAGTGGTTGCTGCTTCCGAGATGCTGTCGCCGGAGGATTTTTATCAGAGACAGTACAGCATTATGTACGAAGCCATGCTGGAGCTTTTTAATGAGGCAAGACCGGTTGACCTGGTTACGCTGACGGAAAAGCTGCGGCAGAAGGATGTGCCGGCTGAAGTTACGGATATGGACAATGTAAAGAATATCATGATGTCCGTCCCGACCAGTGCCAACATCCGTTATTACTGCAATATTGTAAAAGAAAAATCGATCCTCAGGAAACTGATCAAAACAAATGAAGACATTGCGAATATGTGCTATGCCGGCAAGGATGACGTAGAGGACATCCTGGGAGAGACGGAGAAACGGATTTTTGATCTCCTGCAGTCCCGGAACACCAGAGAGTTCACCCCGATCGAGCAGGTCGCAATGCAGGTTTTAAAGAACATTGAAAAAGCTTCCCGTCAGAAATCGCCGATTACCGGCGTGCCGACAGGATTTACCGATCTGGATTACAAGACAGCCGGCCTGCAGAAATCGGATCTGATTCTGATTGCCGCAAGACCGTCCATGGGTAAAACAGCATTCGTGCTCAATATCCTGGATTATGTAGGTGTACGCAAGGGGCTGCCTGCAATGGTGTTTTCACTCGAGATGTCCAAGGAGCAGCTGGTCAACCGTATGCTTTCGATGGAGTCACTGATCGATGCGGACAAGCTCAGGAAAGGAACGCTGACCGATGATGACTGGGGAACACTGATTGAATCCATTGACAAGGTGGCCGGTGCCAACATTGTCATTGATGATACACCGGGTATTTCCGTATCGGAGCTCCGGTCCAAATGCAGGAAGGTCAAGCTGGAAAAAGGACTCTCGATCATTATGATTGACTATCTGCAGCTGATGACCGGTTCCGGACGGGGGACAGATTCCAGACAGCAGGAAATCTCGGATATTTCCAGATCGCTGAAGGGAATCGCGAGAGAGATGGACTGTCCGGTCGTTGCGCTGTCACAGCTCTCCCGTGCCGTGGAGCAGAGACCGGACCACAGACCGATGCTCTCAGATCTCCGTGAGTCGGGTGCAATCGAGCAGGATGCCGATATTGTTATGTTCCTTTATCGTGACGATTATTACAACAAGGATACAGAGCATCCGAATGAAGCCGAGGTTATTATCGCAAAACAGCGTAACGGTCCGATCGGCACAGTAACTTTGATGTGGCAGCCGGAGTACACAAGATTTGTAAACGCAGAACACAGCTGATTATTCTAAAAAAATCATAAATTTTGGAATAAAGATTTGCAATTCCGATAACTTTCGTATATATTACCTTCTTATAGGAGGAGCCACCATGAAAATAGAGAGAATAGATGACAACTCCATCAGATGCACATTAACGAGCCTTGATCTTTCATCACGGAATATCAATCTTCGGGATATGACCTATGGATCTGCAGCCGCGAAGCGTCTTTTCAGCGAAATGATGCAGAAGGCACAGGCCGAGGTTGGTTTTACACCTGACAATACGCCGCTGATGATTGAAGCGGTCCCTTTACAGGGCGGTTCGATCCAGCTGATTATTTCAAAGGTGGAGGATCCGGAGGAACTGGACACACGTTTTTCCAAGTTTTCACAGGATGCGTTCAGCCAGAATGGATGGATATCACAGCTTGCCAGTGAAATTCTTGAGGGAGCACAGGGGATTATCAAACAGAATAAAGAAGCAAAACAGGACAGCACCGGGGAGAAGCCGGCAGAGCAGCAGCTTGCAGACAAAAGCAGTGTAGTAAGGATTTACCGCTTCGCTTCTCTCGATCGTGTAATCAGTGCAGCTTCGGCGATTGCCAATGTATACAGCGGCGGCAGCAGTCTGTACAAGGATCCGGGCAGCACCCGGTACTATCTGGTACTGCACGCAGCATTCGGAGACCTGCAGTCACTCTCCAGGGCCTCCAATATTTTGTCCGAATATGGGACAAAAATCAATGGAGAGGCCTTGAATGAGGCATATTATAAAGAACATTTTGATGCTTTGGTTGCGGAGAATGCCATCGGCAAGCTCAGCAGAATCTGATACCGGTCAGTTCCGGAAACGGACATGCGTTCCGACGCAGTACTGATCTGTTAAAAAGGAGAAGGATATGGAAATTACAAAGGATATGAAGATCGGCGACCTGCTGCAGGCGAATGAAATGATTGCACCGTTTCTGATGCAGAACGGAATGGGCTGTGTTTACTGCCCGGCATCCATGGCAGAGACGCTTGAGGAAGCCTGCATGGTTCACGGACTGGATTCAGATGCACTTACAGCAGATCTGAATGACGTACTGAGAGAGTACGAGGAAAATCAGAAGGCCTGACCGCCTTATGATTATAGGACTAAAAGAAAAGGCTCCGGCGCAGATTATGCGCCGGAGTCTTTTTTTGCTGGAGCCGCCGGCAGAAGGAAGATAACCCGCTGCAATGACGGACTGTTTTCTGACCTCAGGCCGAAATGGCTGCAATGCCGCCGTTGATGATGCCGCTTGTGATATCAGAGAGCTCGTGCGGCGTTTCACGCATACCGCTTGTGAACCAGTACTGCAGGAGACTGATGCAGCCGCCGACAACAAAGGCATAGTAGGCATCAAAATGCTCTTCCTTCTGCTTTTTAAGAATGAAGGACCAGTCATTGAGACACTTCTCACGTACCAGAACCTTTAATTTATTGAGGAACTTGATGTCTCCGTTCTCACCGATCAGAATGCGGACAAGGTCGGCATTCTCGAGACAGAGCTTGTAAATACTCTCAAAAACAGTTCCCGGGTTATTTTTTACCTTTTCCGGATCAAAGGCATTGATCACGGAGTGGAATTCCTCCAGAAGATCTGCCTCGGACTGGTCAAGGAGATCAAAAACATCCTTATAATGAAGATAAACGGTCCCCCGGTTGACATCGGCAAGCTCTGTTAGCTCACGGACAGAAATGTCCTTAACCCGCTTCTGCATCATCAGGGTTGTCAGACTGCGCTTCAGTGCAGCTCTTGTTTTACGGATCCGACGATCCTGGACCTCCGGATTCTGCTCTTTTTCCT
>CAZPEW010000001.1:18339-24981 GCA_964585695.1 uncultured Lachnospiraceae bacterium | reverse complement strand
TTCCATCATTTTATAAGATTATCAACATAAATCAACATCGTGTTTATAAATGGCCATGAGTGCGGAAATTGATTATTGATAACTTCATGACTTCTATATATAATGAACGATATCACATAAATCAACATGTGTCAATAAACAGATTATTGTTCTGTAACAAACTTAATTCCGATAACGTACTACATGTCGGAACTGTTTTTATGTAATACACAAGATCATGGAAAAATACAGACAGTGAGGCAGCATCGATGGGAGTGTTCAGCAAATTACTACATAAGAAGAATAAAGAGAGTGCAAAAAATGCAAACAGCGCAGCCCAGGAGAAAAAGCACGGGAATTTTGCGGATTTTATCGTTGACCATAATAAAGGTATCCGTGATATTGTTCTGGGATTCGTTGTATTCTGCGCATTATGCTATCCGCTGGTCGGTGTCAATTATGATCTGACATCTTACCTGCCGGATACAGTGCCGTCCAAGATTGCCATCAATAAGATGAAGGATATATTCGGATACCCGGGAAGCGGGCGTCTGATGCTTAAGGATGTCACGATCTATGAGGCAAAGCAGTATAAAAACCAGATTGAAAAGGTAGAAGGCGTAGACCAGGTTGTCTGGTGCGATACCACAACGCAGGTTTACGGATCCTCTGATTTCATCGATTACAGTGATATCGATGATTATTACAAGGATAACTGTGCCGTGATGGATATTACCTTTGTAAAGGGCGATACCGCAAAGCTCACGCACCAGGCAATCAGTAAAATCAATACCATTATCGGTGATCGAGGGTATCTTGTCGGCATGTCACCGACCAATAAGTTCATTGAGGAAAACGTCAAGAGCGAGATGAAGATGATCATGGTGGTTGCAGTCCTTTTCATCATAGTGATCCTTCTTCTGACGACTACCTCGTATTTTGAGCCGATACTGTTTCTGACGGTCATCGGCGCCGCCATTGTCATCAACAAGGGCAGCAATATCCTGCTGGGGACGATTTCCTATATTACCAATAACATTTCCGATGTGCTGCAGCTGGCAACCTCCATGGACTATTCGGTTTTCCTGCTGCATGCCTATGAAAGAGAAAGAGAGAACGGTCAGGATAAGGTGCCTGCACTGAAGGCAGGACTGATGAATACGATTACGACCGTACTTGCAAGCTCGCTGACAACCTTCTTTGGGTTTATTGTTCTGGTGCTCATGAAATTCAAGATCGGCTGGGATATGGGTATTGTAATGTCCAAGACATAAGCCTTTCCTGCCGAAGTTCCACCGCTTCTCTCTGGTGGTCTGCAGGATCAGTCCGTATATTGTTGTTATTTCTTTGCTTCTTGCCGGCCCGATCTATGTTGCACAGGGTATGAACCATTTCATGTATGGATCCGATGCTACCGGTGCAGGTCCGGGAACCAAGATGTATGAAGCATCGCAGGCAATTGATGAAAAATTCGGGCGGTCCAATCTGCTCGTTGCCATTTTCCCGAATGATTCTCCGGCGAAGGAAAAGGAACTGGTCGACAAGCTGGAGGATTACGATTATGTAAAGAAGGTCATGGGACTTTCGTCGTACCTGCCGGATGGTGTTCCGGAGAATATCCTGCCGGAATCCATTACGGAGCTGTTCCACAAGGAAGGCTATTCGCGGCTTCTGATCTATATCAAGACCAAGCCGGAAAGCAAGACAGCCTATAAGGATTCGGAGGAGGTTTCTGCGCTGATCAAGCAGTACTATCCGACGGATACCTATATCACCGGCAATACGCCGACGACAGAGGACATGGAGGAAATCCTGATCCCGGACTATACATTGGTGAATAATCTGGCGATGATCAGTATTTATATAGTCGTAGCCTTGTCGTTCCACTCCTTTGTGATGCCGGTCATTGCCTTGATCCCGATCATGATGGCCATCTATGTAAACATGTCATTCCCGTATTTCCAGGGCAAGACACTGATCTTTATCGCCTATGCCGTTGTTTCCTGTATCCAGCTGGGATCCACAATCGATTATGCGATCCTGTGTACAGAAAACTACATTCAGATCAGACAGGTGGAAAAGGATAAGAAGCAGGCAGCGATCTCCATGCTGGAGAACAGCTTCCCGTCGATCCTTACCTCCGGTACGATCCTGATTGTCTGCGGGTATGCCATCAGCCAGCTGTCCTCCATTCCGGCAATCAGTGAGGTCGGACACCTGGTAGGCAGAGGAGCGATTTTCTCGGTATGCTTTGTTACGACTATGATGCCGTGCCTCCTCAAGCTGATTGACAAGTTTATCATGTCGCCGAGAGGCTATAAGAGGAAGAAGGCCCGGGCACTTGTGCAGAAGGCAGCCATAGATGCAAAGAACAGAAGAAGACAGAGACATGAAAAAGTAAGAGAGCTTCTGCATCAGATCCAGTCAGGTGTACCGGAAAAGGCGCCGGCTGCAGTCATAAATAACACAGAAGAGCCGACAATCATTCCGGATGGAAAAGATTTGCAGGGGGAGGATGACAGTCATGAACAGAAATAAGAAAATTTTCAATACGGCAGTCACGTTTACAGTAGCAGCGAGCTGTCTTTTGACAGAGATATTTGCACCGATGGAGGCATTCGCGGCGCAGAGCAAGGTAAATGTAGATGAAACGCTGTACCTGAATCTTGATTACTACGGTGCTGTCAGCAAGGCGAATGTTGTAAAGGGGCTCACCTTCAATTCGCTGGACAGCTATACCGATTACGGCAATTATGAGAGCATCACCAACATGTCGACCGATGATCAGCCGGAAAATAACAGCGACGGCTCGGTTACCTGGAAGGCACCTTCCGGAAGAAGCAAATTCTTCTTTGAGGGGACGATGGATCCGAAAAGCATTGAGATGCCATGGACCTTTGATGTTACCGATAAGGTAAACGGTGTGGTCACGGATGCCGATAAGATTGCCGGCGCGAGCGGACTCATCGAGATGGATATCGATGCAACGCCGAATAAAAACGTCAGCACCTATATGCAGAACAACATGATGCTGATTGTTGCCGTTCCGGTGGACATGTCCAAGTGCTACAGCATTGACGCACCGGACAGCCAGACACAGAGCGTCGGCGAGACTACAGCGGTGGTATTTATGGCACTCCCGGGCAAGGAAGGACACTTTGTTGTCCGGACAGGCACCGACAGCTACGAATCCATCGGCGCAATCATGATGATGACACCGGGAACACTCGGGCAGCTCTCTGATATCAAGGATGTCAAGGAGATTGAGGATAAGTTCCGTGCCAATACCAATGCGATGATGGATGATGTAGAGTCCATCATGGATAATGTGACCGATGTACAGTCCCAGCTGGCACTGACCAACAAGGCGCTGGACAGTCTTAAGTCCGGCAAGGACAAGCTTCACACGGCAAAGGACGGTATCTTCTCCGGTAATGATGTTGCAATCGGAGATCTCCGGAATCTTTTAAATACACTGACACCGCTGGATTCCTCATTAAAGACCACCCAGTGGATGATTTACGATATCAACAACAACCTGAACAAAACAGATTCCGACTTAATGACTACCAGCTCCAAGCTGAAGACACTTATTACCAAGTTAAAGCAGCTGAGCTCCTCGATGGGAGATGTGGATGCAGCGGATACCGCAGATATGAAGAAAGAGCTGTCGGATGCTGAGACCGCACTGAAGAGTCTGAATGCGACACTTGGTACAAATGTCAACAGCGCAGCAGCAAAGTTTAACACAGATACGGATAAAATAGCCGAGAATTATGTGGCAAGTATGTCAGATGCACAGGAGGATTCAGATATCTACAAATCCATGCTGCAGCAGTATCAGGATAAGCTTGCTGAATTAGAGAATGCCAGCGCTGCCAGTGCTGCACTGGTAAAAGACATTGTAGCGGGAACTGCGACAACTGCAGAAAAATTGAAGTATCAGGCTATTGCGACAGCAGTTCAGACAGGTAATATACCGACGGGATATGAAACTGTATATAAAGCTGTGTATGGTCTTGTTGATCTTGCAAAGCAATTGGGAACTACAGACTATTCCAGCGAAAATCAGCAGACGATCGCCGAAACAAAGGCTCTCCTTGCAGCACAAAAGGCAAATCTGGAATCCCAGATCAATGCAGCCAATTCCACTGCGAAGGGTGCAACCATTGCAGCAGCCGTTACAGATTTCACACCGGCCCTGCAGTCCTATATTGCCAGTGTTTCGGATGTTTCCGGTACCGAGGCAGAGGATCTCATTGAAAAGATCGGTTCTGTATCGGATCAGATCGAGGACATTACCGAGGATGGTGCTTCGGTCAGCTATAATACCGCCACAACGCTGAATTCCATGCGGGATATCATCGGAGATCTGGACGGACTTGTAGGCGTGATGGATTCGTATTATGATGATACACAGTCCCTGATTGAAAATTCCGAGAGTGTGCTGGAACAGATGCAGACAGCAGGAACCAGTGCGGCGAATGCACTGCAGAATATCAATGATAACATCAGTTAGGCAAGTTCGGATTTCGGATATGCAACTGATGCCGGTATACAGTCAGGCAGAGAAGCCGTGGATAACAGCGGAAATATCGTGGATAACACCAAAAATTTAAAGAACAGCGGCGCGGATCTCCGGAAGAGCATCAATGATGAGCTGGATGAGAAGGAAGATGAAAACAACTTCATGAATATGGATCCGGAGGCACCAAAGGTGTCCCTGACTTCAGATAAGAACCAGGAACCGGATTCAATCCAGATCGTCTGCAGAACCGATGAGATTTCCGTGGATGACAATGATAATGAAACGCTTGATGCGGAGGAAGCAGAGGAAAGTGCAACACCGCTTCAGAGAATTACGAACCTCTTCAAGAAGATCGGCCAGGTTCTGAAGGATATTTTCAACCAGCTGTAAGAGGGAAAGGAAGCAGAGATGAAACGGAAAATATTTTATAAAACGAATCGGATGGTCTGCGGAATGGCGGTCGGCAGCGCCCTCGCCGTACTGCTTGCCGTACCGGCATTCGCGAATGTAAAGCATCTCGAGATCAATGCAGACCTCGACAATATCAATGAACCGGCAGCAGGAGAGTGCTTCCTGCCGGAATTTGAACTGGATGACGAGGATGAGGACCGGATCAGCTATATAAAGGAAGATACATCCGATATGGCAAGGGAGAATCCGACAGTACCGGTTACGGTGAATGTCACGATAACAAGTGATGAGGAAGAGCTGGATGATGATTTGACATTCAGCGGCAGCGGCATCCGCAGCACATATGTGGATTACGTGTCGGTAGACAACACCGAGGCGCATGCAAGGCTGCAGGTTTATCCGCTTTACCAGCTGGTGACGCCGACGCCGGTGATCAGCGGAAAAACGCTGACCTGGAATGCCGTGCCGTATGCCGGTAAGTATGAGATTGTCATTACAGAGACCAAAAAGAACGGCGCGGAGGAGACATATCATCGCTTCACAACCGGAACCAGCTACAGCCTGGGCAGCAATTCAGATACCGCTTCCATCGGAGCGGCTGTACGTGCGCTGCCGACTTCCGATGCGGGCTATCTCAATGCGAATATTTCCGCAGAGGGCGTGGCAAGCTGGGACAATATGGACGGGATCCAGAATTACCGTGTGACCATCAAGTATACGGATAATGCAGGCAAGGAGCATAAGGTACAGAAGACTGTCAACGGAAGAAACACGCTGGACGTACTGGCATATAAGAACAGTGCGCAGGCCGGGACATTCAAGGTGACGGTCCGCGGGATTCCGGCACTGAATGATGAGAAATATTATAATATTGCAATCAGTGCTTTCGGCACAGCCGGCGGGAATGTGGATACCTCGGAATACGATGTGGACGATGTCTGGGAATTCCTCTCGGATTATGATGCCGTGACGGACGGCTATATGGCAGGAAATGTGGCCGCCGGAACTGGTTCCCTGACGAAACCGGCCGGCGCTTCTGTGGGAACCTGGAAGAGAGTGACCTATCGCTGGCAGTATCTGATCAGCGGTGTACCTTACCAGGCAGGCTGGCTCCAGATCGGTGCAGCCTGGTATTATTTCACACCGGACGGCTATATGGCAACCGGATGGATCCAGGACAAGGGCAGATGGTACTACCTGGAAACCAAAGTCGGTGCGACGACCGGCGTTATGCAGGCGAACGGCACAAAAACGATCGACGGTGCGGTTTACAGCTTTGATGCAAGCGGTGCATGTCTTAACAGATAAGCAAAGAGCATGAAAAAACAGTCTGGCACGGATGTGTCAGGCTGTTTTTTATGCTGTGTGGATTTCCTTTATCTTTTCCACTCGTTGTAGATATCCCGCTTTGCGATGCCGCGGTCTTTTGCGACCTGCTTCATGGCATCTTTTTCCGGCATGCCCTCAGAGAGATATTTCTGCATGTGCTCTGCAATGGTAAGCTGTGCCCAGGAGGCCTGCGCCTCAGTATCCAGCGCCTCAAAGGTTTTACCCTCCACAACCAGGACGTATTCGCCGCGCGGCGCTTCGTTCCCGTATCGCAGCAGTGCCTCGCCCAGCGTGGTGCGGAGGATTTCCTCATGCTTTTTGGTCAGTTCCCGGCAGAGTGAAACCGGCCGGTCTGCGCCGAGTGCGGCGGAAAGATCGTTCAGTGTGCGGACGAG
>CAZPEW010000001.1:15907-18329 GCA_964585695.1 uncultured Lachnospiraceae bacterium | reverse complement strand
TCATAAAGGATCATTGTACGGGTTTCTGTCCTGAGCCCGTCCAGGATCCGGGCGCGCTCTTTTTTATCCTGCGGCAGGAAGGCCTCGAATGCAAATCTCCTTGTGGACAGACCGGACAGCGTCAGCGCGGTTACCAGTGCGGATGGTCCGGGCAGAGAGGTGACGGTGATTCCTGCAGAAGCAGCCTGCCGGACCAGCTCCTCGCCCGGATCGGAAATGCAGGGCGTGCCGGCGTCGGTTATGATCGCAATGTTTTTGCCGGATTTCATCTCTCGTACGAGGTATTCTGCCTTATCATATTTGTTGAACTCGTGATAGGATGTC
This sequence comes from uncultured Lachnospiraceae bacterium, assembly GCA_964585695.1. Classification (GTDB taxonomy): domain Bacteria; phylum Bacillota; class Clostridia; order Lachnospirales; family Lachnospiraceae; genus Oribacterium. Next base: position 18,005 of record CAZPEW010000001.1, on the reverse strand, counting down.
ATCGGTGTTTTAATTTCAAAATGGTTCAGCAGTTTAATTGAATTCCGGGTATCCTCTGCGGCGATTACATCTACGGACCGGAGGCATTCCAGGACACGGTAGGTGATGTCGTCCAGATTTCCGATCGGTGTTGCGCAGATATAAAGCATCCCGGCTGTACTGCTGTCTGCCCGGGTTTCCTCTGCAGCGGTGTTTTCTGTTTCTGCAGCGGCAATGGAACTGTCCGGGAATTCGCTTTTATGATTTTTCATGGAAGGTACTCCTGTTGCTGATCGTTTTATTTATAGCGTGAATTTATAATCAGTGTACCATGTAAGGCGCGTATTTTCACATTTTTTTCACAGACACCTGTTATTTTTCTATGCGTATCCATAAAAATACGGGAAAGCGGCGGCATCTGTTTCAGGGTGCGCCGGGTGAGGAAACCGCAGACACCGGGACATCTTTCTGAATATTTAAGATTTCATACGGAGTCTTGCTTTTCCACAGGGCATTGATTATACTACTGTGGTGTTTTTCAGGAATAGATTGTCGCTGAGATGATTTTTATAAAAGTCAGGAGTAAAATGATGAAGAAATTTATTACACTTTTAGCACTTGTATCCGTACTTGCACTGTCTATGGCAGCCTGCGGAGGGAAAGCAAAGGAAACACAGCCGGAATCCACTATGGAACCGACACTGGCAAACGGTCTCCCCGCAAGCAAGCAGCCGGATCCGACTGCACCGGTTCTTGTACAGGTTTCACTGTATGTTCCGGATGGTACAGGCAAGATTACGGCACAGATGGATGCTGTATCGGAGCTTACAGAGCAGGCGCTTCTGGATAAGCTGGCAGAGCATGGTCTTTTAAAGTCCGGTGTTAAGGCAGAGAGTTTTGAGAAGACAGCCGTTGCCGGTGAGACCAAGGCAGCAGGACCGGCAGCCGCAGCTGCTTCAGCAGCAGAATCAGCCGCAGCGACAGCTGCAGAAACCACTGCAGCAGCATCCAGTGCAGCGGAGACAGACGGCAATGAAGTGATGAAGGGATCCCTGACAATCAGCGGCTTTGCAGCAGCAGACGGGGTTTCCGAGGAAGATGCAAAAAATGCCATCAAGCAGACCTTTGAGGATAATTATGAGCTTGAGGATCTTACACTGACGGTTAAATAAACCAGAGCAGGCATCTGCAGTCGGATCCCTGTAAGTTCTGTAAATCACAGCGGTGCCGGACAGCAAATGTCCGGCATCGCTTTTTTAAAGGGGGGAATGATTTTGGAAAGATGTATTACGGCAAGGCTTCTCCGGAGGCTGATTTCAGCAGTCTGCGTGTTTTTGCTTCTGTCCGGGAGCGCTGCATATGCAGGCCCCGGTGATGCAGCGTCTTTAAATGTCTCCGGTACAGTCGGCAGCACTGCAGAGCTCCGCGGGGTCTGGTTTTCCTATCTTGACTGGAATGCAATGCCGGCAGATGAGGCCGGTTTTAAAAAGGCAGCGGATCAGGTGATGGACCGGGTCCGGGCGAATGGCATGAATGCCATTTTTGTGCATGCGCACAGTCATTCGGATTCCTATTACAGCAAAACATCGCTTTTTCCGCGGTCTCTGTTTGTCACGACCAAGGCAGCGGCGCCGGCATTCGACGCGTTCCAGTATATGATCGATGCAGCGCATAAGAGAGGAATCCAGTTCCATGCATGGTTTAATCCGTACCGCGTGACCGGATATCTCATGAGCTGGGACAAGGTTCCGGAGGATTCTCCCGCAAAAATCTGGTACAAAAACAGTGCAGCCCGCCGGAATGTGCTTTTCCATGACGGGCAGTATTATCTGAATCCGTCCATGCCGGCTGTGCAGGATGCGGTGGTCGGTGCGGTGACGGAGCTTGTGCAGAATTACAATGTGGACGGCGTGCAGGGTGATGACCGGCTTCCTGCCATGCCGGTCGAAGGGGGATATGATTCCGCAACGGTCGCTCTTTATAAGACAGAACATCTCGGTGCACAGCCGCCGGCAGCGTACAATAACGCTGACTGGATGCGGTGGCGAGCGGACAAACTGAATGAATTCCTCGGCAGGGTCCGCGATTCGGTGAAGGTGCGCGGAAAGGATATGATCCT
>CAZPEW010000001.1:0-15897 GCA_964585695.1 uncultured Lachnospiraceae bacterium | reverse complement strand
GCAGTTTGATGATTAGTTCTATCCTGCACTGGATGACGGCAATCCGGACCGCTCCTTTGACAAAGCAGAGTATCTTGCCTCCGGGTCAGCACTTCCGATTGCCGCATGGCGGAGAAACAATGTTTCAGAGCTTGTCCGCCGGGTGCATTTTGCGATTAAGACAAACAGACCCTCCTGTACATTCGGGATCAGTCCTGTGGCAAACCTGACGACACTCCGGAAGGACACCTCGATGTTTGTGGATATCGACCGCTGGATGAGTTCCGGCGACTACATCGACTATGTCATGCCGCAGATTTATTTCGGATTTGAGGCAAAAACGTCCCAGGGTGTACTGGCAGAGCATTCCTATGAGAAATGCATGAACAGCTGGATTGCACTGCGGAAAAAGGGGCCGGTGAAGCTCATGATCGGGCTCGGCCTTTACCGCGCCGGAACTGCCGTATGGGACGGAAATACAATCAGCGAATGGCTGCGCTATGATGATATCATTGCCCGGCAGGTGCTCTCGGCACGGAAAACCGGCGCGGTCAGCGGATTCGGCTTCTATGCCTATTCCTCGTTTTCGCAGGAACCAGCGCAGAAAGAGCTTGCCAATCTCAGGAAAGTATTAAACTGATCCTCGGAGCATAAAGCAATCATTCTGCGAGATACCCGGCAGTGGGCATAATCAGAACATGGAGAGGCGACAGTCCCGATAAAACGGCGGCTGTCGCTTTTTCTGATGTTTCATTCAGAGCTGCGCAGGCATCCGGCAGATAGACCAGCTTACAGCCCAGGTCAATGCCGGCGAATGCCGTCGACAAAACGCAGCAGTCGGCGACAACGCCGGTCAGGACAATCCTGCCGCCGCGTGCGCAGGTATCCAGTGCGGCAGTCCGGAGTGCCGGGATGGAAAAAGCGGAGTATGCGGATTTATCCAGAACCGGATACCGGGAAGCCTCCTCCCGGAGAGAACTGACAAGCGCGTTCATCCACGGATCATTGCTGATGGCGGCATTCTCCGTATTGTAGTCGTTCCAGACGTAAGATGCATCGGGATCTGCAATGAAACGTGTAAAAACCACGCGCGCAGCAGCTCCGGAAGCGGCAGCCCCGGAAACGGAAGCTGCGGAAGAGATGGAACTGGCAGTGGAAGAGATGGAACGGGCTGCGGCGGAATGGCCGCCGGCTTCTTTGAAAGCGATGATGCGCCGGATATTGTCAGCGGCGCCGGGCATGCCGGGACAGGCCCAGGGGGAACCCGGGAGATAGACATTTTGCATGTCAATTACGAGAATCAGATCGTCAGCTTTCATAAAATGCCTCCTGAAGCAAAGTTTTACCTGACCGCAGTATAAAGATCAGCGTTATGACTGATTATACGCGGCTGTCAGATGATTGACAATGCGGGGCAGACAGGATAAAGTGATGATAATCATTTTTGAACATCCGCATCAATTTATGTCAGAAAGAGGGGGTCTGTATGGAAGAAAACAGGATGCCTCATATCCAGCTTCCGGAGAAGCTTGGGATTCCGAATGTTATCCTGCCGGGTGATCCGGGGCGTGTGCCGGCAGTCGGCGCAATGCTTGAAAATGCAAGAGAGCTTGCCTGCAACCGGGAGTTCCGCAGCATTGCAGGAGAATACAAGGGCAGGCAGGTACTGGTGACCTCGACGGGGATCGGCGCGCCGTCCACGGCAATTGCCATGGAGGAGCTGATCCGCTGCGGCGGCCGGAATTTCATCCGCATCGGTTCCGGCGGTGCCTTGAGAAGCGAGCTGAATATTGGAGATCTCGTACTGGCGAGCGGTGCGGTCAGGGATGACGGAACGACAGAGCAGCTGGTAGAAGCGGCTTTTCCGGCGATTGCGGATCATGTGCTTTTAAATGCATGCCAGGCGGCAGCAGAGCGTCTCCGTGCGGTTTACTGCATCGGCATCATCCGGAGTCACAGCACCCTTTACAATGACAGAAATGAAGATATTTACCGCTACTGGCGGAGCAGGAATGTCACGGCTTCCGATATGGAGACCTCGGCTGTTTTTGTGGAGGCGGCACTCCACGGAGTCAGGGCGGCCTCCATCATCAATATTGTGACGGCATTCCATGAAACAATCGGCGAGAGCGTCAGCAGATATGTAAACGGCGATGCGCTGATGAAAAAGGGCGAGGAGCTGGAAATCCGGACAGCGCTGGAAGCCTTTGCAACCATTTCCGGATCATGAAGGAGAAGAGTATGAGTAAGCTTTTTAAGACAAAATTCACTACGGCAGTTATTGTTCTGATTCCGGCCTGCATCGGAATCAACTACCTGGGCAAGCTTTTTGCATCTGTTCTGAAGCTTCCGCTCTGGCTTGACAGTATCGGAACCTGTATCGGTGCAATCCTGGGCGGTCCGGTCATCGGTGCGCTCTGCGGTGCAGCCAATAACCTGATCTACGGCTTTACGACCGGCGACAACATTACGCTTGTTTATGCGCTGACCAGTCTCTTTATTGGACTTTCTGTCGGCGTCATGGCGCGTCTCGGCTTCATGGAATCTTTCCCCAAGGCACTGCTTACCGCCTGTGTCGGCGGCCTTGCGGCAGTTGTTGTATCGACACCGCTGAATGTGGCTTTCTGGGGCGGCACAACTGGAAATGTATGGGGCGACGCAGCATTCGCGGCAACGCAGGCAGCAGGAATGCCGGTTTTCCTCGGCTCTTTTATTGATGAAGTACTGGTAGATGTACCGGACAAGCTGCTGACACTGGTGATTGTCTATGCCATCATCAAGGGTCTGCCTAAGAAGCTGACGGCACTTTATGATGTGAATGCAGAAGTGGAGCATATGGACTGAAAATGAAATCCATCAGCCTTTATCAGAACAACGGGAGCTGGCTCAGCCGTCTGCACCCGTTTACAAAAGTGTTTTATCTCTGTGCAGCGATCCTGGTGCCGCTCTTTTCCGGGAAGCTGTACATGTTTCCTGTGACGATTCTTCTGAGCCTTATCCTCCTGCACAGTGCACATCTGGTAAGGAAGGCGTTTCCGCTTCTGGTATTTTCCTTTACGATCATTCTGACAGTGGTTCTGATCCAGGGAATATTCCATAAGGGAAATCATGTGCTTCTGTTTTCCGTGCTGGGCATTCCGTTTTACCGGGAGGGGCTTCTGTATGCCGCGCGGATCGGATTCAATATCCTGAATATGCTTCTGTCCTTTGCTGTCCTGGTGCTTACCACAAAGCCGGCAGAACTGGTGGAGGAGTGCGAGAAAAAGGGTTTCTCCCCGAAATTCGGCTACATTATCAATTCCATTTTCCAGATTGTGCCGGAAATGATGGGAACCATGCATACCATATCGGATGCACAGCGGAGCAGGGGACTGGAAACAGAGGGCAGACTCAGTGTCCGGATCCGGGCATTTCTGCCGCTGATCTCGCCGGTTGTCATGAGTGCGCTGACGGCGACAAGGGAGCGTGCGATTGCGCTGGAGGTCCGCGGATTCGGTGCAAAGGCAGACAAAACCTACCTTTACAGCCATCCGTATGACAGAAAGGACAGGCTGATCAGATATCTCTCGGCGGCTGCGCTTGTTCTGTCACTTGCATGGAGGATTCTGTCATGGCTTTGATTACGGCAGAGCATTTGAAATATCGTTATCCGGGTACCGACAGGCTTGCGCTTGATGATGTGAGCTTCACGATAGAAAAGGGCGAATTCATCGGCATCATCGGTGAGAACGGGGCGGGGAAATCCACCCTCTCGCAGACCTTCCTCGGGCTGATTCCGCAGTTTTACAAGGGCGCCTACGGAGGCAGCGTGCTGGTCGACGGGCTGAATACGGAAAAAACAGAGACGGCAGAGCTCTGCCGCAAGGTCGGTCTGATTTTCCAGAATCCTTTCAACCAGCTTTCCGGTGCCAAGGATACCGTTTACGATGAGATCGGATTCGGTCTCCAGAACATCGGGATTCCTGCAGACGAGATCCGCAGGAGAATCGAGGATGTGCTCCATGAGATGGACATCTATGAGTACCGGGACAGAAATCCGTTTGACCTTTCCGGCGGACAGCTGCAGAGAGTGGCAATTGCTTCGGTGCTTGCCATGCAGCCGGAGATCCTGGTTCTCGATGAGCCGACGTCCCAGCTGGATCCGGAGGGAGCCGAGGAGGTTTTCCGGATCGTGGACCGGCTGACGGAAACCGGCATTACGATTATCATGATTGAGCAGAAGATGGAAAAGCTGGCAAGCTACTGCGACCGGATGCTTCTCATGCATGCGGGGCATCTGATTGCAGCGGATACGCCGCGGGCTGTATTCTCAAGGAGCGATCTCCTGCAGTACGGCATCGTACCGCCGGTGTTTACGGCATTCGCGGAAAAGAACGGCATCTCGTATCCGGACGGAAGCTATCCGGTTACCAGGGAGGAGCTTCTCCGGCTTCTGCAGGGAGAGGCCTCGGATGAAAAACGGGTTTTGCTCCGGACAGCACTGAGGAAGGCAATCCGCAGGACGGAAAAGCAGGGAAGTACGGACGCATCAGGCAGGGGAACGGCAGGAAATGAAACGGCGGCCGCACCGGCGGAGGCAGGAAAACCTGCAGGCGCAGGCGTCCCGGAGGAGATCTCCTTCCGGGTGGAGGATCTGCATTTTTCCTACGTTCCGGGAACGGAAATTTTCCGCGGACTTACACTTACGCTTGACCGCCGGCCGACGGCAATTATCGGGCAGAACGGCGCAGGCAAGACGACGCTTGTCAGGATTTTGAAGGGTCTTCTGAAGCCGGATTCCGGACAGCTGCTTTATAAGGGAGCAGAGCTCTCCAAAAAGACGGTGGCGGAACTCGCCGGCAAGGTCGGCTATGTTTTCCAGAACCCGGATGACCAGATTTTTAAATACAATATCCTCGATGAGGTTATGTTCGGGCCGCTGAATATCGGCATGGACCGGGCAGCGGCAGAGAGGAAGGCAAGAGAAGCACTGGAAACGGTGGGACTCCCGGATGTATCCGGCGAGAATCCGTATGATCTCGAGCTCTCGGAGCGGAAGATGGTTGCCATTGCCTCTGTGCTTGCGATGGACACGGATGTTTTTATCCTGGATGAGCCGACCATTGCCCAGGATGCCGCAGGCAGACGGAAAATCGGGGAGATTATCCGGTCGCTTACGGAAAAGGGCAGGCTTGTGATTGCGATCCTCCATGACATGGATTTTGTTGCCGAGAATTTTGAGAGAGTGATTGTCATGTCACACGGCAGAATTCTTGCGGACGGGACTGCGGAGACGGTTTTCCGGGAGAAAGAGGTACTGGAGGAAGCAAAGCTGCAGCCGCCGCATCTTTTCCAGCTCCTGGATGCGCTGGCAGAATAACAGCTCTTCAGCCGCATTTTGAGCCAAATCTTGCAAAACCTGCGGGAATCCCTTATACTTTTAAGGTTAACAGCTACAGAAAGCGGCTCATCTGCCGCACACACCGGATCCTATATCCGGAATACAGTAAGGAAGTGCCATTAGAATGAAAAAACCATATTACATTACAACCGCAATCGCCTACGCATCCGGCAAGCCGCATATCGGCAATACCTACGAAATTGTACTTGCAGATGCGATTGCAAGATATAAGAGAGCGGAAGGATACGATGTCCGTTTCCAGACAGGAACCGATGAACACGGACAGAAGATCGAGGAAAAGGCAGAGGCTGCCGGGATTACGCCGAAGCAGTATGTGGATAAGGTTGCCGGTGAGATAAAAACCATCTGGGATCTGATGGATACATCTTATGATAAGTTTATCCGTACAACGGATGAGGATCATGAGAAGCAGGTACAGAAGATCTTCAGAAAGATGTATGACAAGGGCGATATATACAAGTCTGAATATGAGGGCTGGTACTGCACACCATGCGAGTCCTTCTGGACGGATTCGCAGCTTGTGGACGGCAAATGTCCGGACTGCGGACGTCCGGTGCAGAAGGCAAAGGAGGAGGCATACTTCTTCAGAATGAGCAAGTATGCAGACCGTCTGATGCAGTATATCGAGGAGCATCCGGAGTTTATCCAGCCGGTATCCCGCAAGAACGAGATGGTCAACAACTTCCTGAAGCCGGGGCTGCAGGATCTCTGCGTTTCCAGAACTTCCTTTACCTGGGGCATCCAGGTCGATTTTGACCCGCGGCATGTAGTGTATGTATGGCTGGATGCGCTGACCAACTATATCACCGGTCTCGGCTATGACTGTAGCGGAAACTCCGATGCTCTGTTTGAGAAGTACTGGCCGGCAGACCTGCATCTCATCGGTAAGGACATCATTCGCTTCCATACCTTATACTGGCCGATTTTCCTGATGAGTCTGGATCTCCCGCTGCCGAAGCAGGTATTCGGACATCCGTGGCTTCTGCAGGCAGGCGGAAAGATGTCCAAGTCCAAGGGCAATGTGATATACGCAGATGATCTCGCCGGTATTTTTGGCGTAGATGCGGTGCGGTTTTTTGTGATCCATGAGATGCCGTTTGAGAATGACGGCGTGATCTCCTGGGAGCTGATGGTAGAGCGCTACAATTCCATGCTTGCCAATATCCTCGGCAATCTGGTAAAGCGTACGGTTTCCATGACAGACAAGTATTTCGGCGGTGTTGTGACCGATGCACATGTGGCCGGTGCGACAGACCAGGATCTGAAGGATACCATCTTAAAGGATGTCAGACTCTGCACGGAAAAAATGGATCAGCTGCGGGTTGCGGACGCGCTCACAGCCGTATTCGATATTTTCAGGAGATCCAATAAATATATTGATGAGACGGAGCCATGGGTGCTTGCAAAGGATGAGGCAGGACAGGACCGTCTTAAGACAGTGCTGTATAATCTGACAGAATCCATTGCCATCGGCGCATCGCTCCTCGAGAGCTTTATGCCGGCGACCTCCAGGGCAATTCTTGCAGAGATCAGTGCGGAAAAGAGGGCACTTTCCGATATGGACCGCTTCGGACTTTATCCGTCCGGCAGCAAGGTGGCAGAGAATCCGGAAACGCTGTTTGAGCGCAAGGATCTGGAGACCGTCTTAAAGACGGTTGCCGGAATCGAGGCAAAGCAGAAGGCAGCCATTGCTGCAGCAGCGCCGGCGGCAGAAAAAACGGCAGACGGGGCAGGCAGTAAAGAAACAGCAGCTGCAGCCGCAGAAACACCGGATGCGAATGGAGATGTCCCGCAGGATACGGCACCGATCGATATTGCGGCAAAGCCGGAAATCAGCTACGATGATTTTGACAGGCTGCAGTTCAGGGTAGGCAAGATCATCCATGCAGAAGAGGTTAAAAAATCAAAGAAGCTTCTGCTCTTTAAGATACAGATCGGCACAGAGGTAAGACAGATTCTTTCCGGAATCAAGTCCTCCTATAAGCCGGAGCAGCTGATCGGAAAGCACGTATGTGTACTCTGCAATCTGAAGCCGCGGGAGATCTGCGGTTATGAGTCACAGGGCATGATCCTTTCCGCAGAGGATGCAGATGGCATGCTTGGCGTAATGGTACCGGACCGTCCGATGCCGGCCGGAGCAGAAATCTGCTGAAGGTACGCAGATGGCGACATATCAGAGTGCACTGAAAAGTACAAAAAAATTCGGCATCTCCGGTACGGTTCTTAAGCTGATCGCTATGTTTTCGATGTTTCTGGATCATTTTGCACTGATCATCATCAAGAACGGCAAGCTTTACGGATATTCCGGGGAGTATTACCAGATGGCAATTGCAACGCCAGAGGGACAGAAATGGCTCAAGATCTATGAGATACTGCGCCTTTTCGGTATGTTCGCCTTCCCGATTTTTGCGTTTCTCTTGGTAGAGGGTTTTATTCATACCTCGGATTTCTGGAAATACTTCCGCCGGGTGCTGATCATGGCGGTTTTTGCAGAGCTGCCGTATGACCTTGCGCTTTTTAACGAGACCTATAATTTCAGCAGACAGAATACGGGATGGACACTGGTGACGGCGCTTCTTGTATTGTACTGCATGAAGAAGTTCCGCTCCAATACCGCCATGAAATGGTGCAGTGTTGCAGCCGGCGCGGCAGCAGCCGAGTTTCTGCATTTTGACTATGGTGCGCTGGGGATTATCATGATGGCGCTGATGTACAATTTCCGGAAAGAAACGCTGCTCCGGGTTGTAAGCGGTGCCGTGCTGACAGGTGTACAGACCTATGAGAGCTGGTGTCTCGGCGCGCTGGCCTTTATTCCGATTTATTTTTACAATGGAGAGCGCGGCAGACTGCGGATGAAGTGGTTTCCGTATCTGTTCTACCCGCTGCATCTCATTGTTCTGTATCTCATGATCTATGTCGGTGCAATGATTACGACCTAGTATTTATGCAAGAGGAGACTATGGATAAAAGTCTGATATTTGACACACATGCCCATCTCAATGATGCGGCCTTTGCAGAGGACAGAGATGCGGTGATCGCATCCCTGTCTTCTTTAGGAATAGGCGGCTTCTGCGAGATCGGCTTTGACACGGCAAGCTCGGAGGCGGCTGTCCGGCTTGCCGAGCGCTTCCCGGATGTGTACTGTGCCGTCGGCATCCATCCGGAGAATGCGGGACGCGAGACGGATGCGGATATTGCGGTGCTCCGCAGTCTTGCGGCACACAAAAAGGTCAGGGCGATCGGAGAGATCGGACTGGACTATCATTCGCTGGAAGAGGATATCGACAGAGAGAAACATCCGGACTGGAATGCCAACCCGCCGAAGGAAATCCAGCGCGGATGCTTCCGGAAGATGCTTAAGCTTGCGCGGGAGCTGAAGCTTCCGGTCAACATACATTCGCGGGATGCAGCGCAGGATACCTACGATCTCCTGGTATCGGAAAAAGGATATGCGGAAAGCGGCATTGTGCACTGTTTTTCCTATCCTGCCGAGATGGCACGGCGTTTTGCCGCGCTTGGCATGTATGTGGGAATCGGCGGTGTCCTGACGTTCCGGAATGCGCGGAAGCTTGCAGAGGCTGCGGAAGCGATTCCGATGGACCGCATTGTCCTGGAGACCGACTGCCCGTATATGGCACCGGAGCCGCACCGCGGTACGAGAAATGATCCGCGGAATCTCCGCTATGTGGTCCGGAAGCTTGCGGACATAAAAAAACTACCTCCGGAAGAGGTAGTAAGGATAACAACGGAAAACGCCATGCGCGTATACCGGATCTGAACAGACTGCAGGAAATTTTAAAGCTCCGGCACGGCTCCAGCCAGGAGAACTCACGGCACATGCGGCTATCCGCTTAGTGCTGCTACGTTCCCGTCCTGACACGGTTCGCGGCGCTGCATTGCGTGAGACCCAGCTATCAGTACCGCACCGGAGTAAATGACAGTATAGCTTAAAACCTGCCGCTTGGCAAGGGAAAAGAAGGGGGATATATCCATGAGTTTTTCAGGGCTGTTTTTTGTGACCTGCTTTTTGCCGGCATTTACCATACTTTATTTTCTGATGCCGGGAATCCGCAGTAAAAACCTTGTGCTTTTATTGGGATCCCTCCTTTTCTATTCGTTCGGCGGCATATGGTATCTTTTGCTTCTGATTCTGATGGCTGCGGCTGCATTCTGCAGCGGAAAGCTGATCCGGGCGGCAGAAAGATGGCACATCGTCCAGGGCTTCCTCCTGATGCTTACGGTTTTCCTGTTTCTTTTGGTGCTGGCTGTTTTTAAATACAGCGGATTTATTTTAAGAACGCTGGATGAAATATCGGATGCGGCGGTTCCGACACCGGATTTCGTCCTGCCGCTGGGGATTTCCTTTTATACGTTCAAGCTGATTTCCTATGTGTCTGATATCTATAACGGCAGACTGGAGCCGGCTTCTTTCCCGGATGTGCTGCTGTATACGGTGATCTTCCACCAGAGCATGCAGGGTCCGATCGTGCGGTTCGGCGATATGAAAGATGATCTGCATCACCGCAAGGCAAGTCCCGGACAGTTTGCGGACGGCGTTTTCCGGTTTGTGATCGGGCTTTCCAAAAAGCTGCTGCTTGCTGATCATGCCGGCAGGCTTGCGGAAACCTTCCTGCCGACGGCAATGAACAGCGGCAGCACAACCGTGGCGGCTGCCTATCTCGGTTCACTTTTTTACATGCTGCAGCTTTATCTGGATTTCTCGGCGTATTCGGATATGGCACTTGGCCTCGGACAGATGATCGGCTTCCATTATCCGGAGAACTTCAACTATCCGTATATGGCAGTTTCTGTACGTGATTTCTGGAAAAGGTGGCATATTTCACTGTCTTCTTTCTTCCGGGATTATGTCTATATCCCGCTGGGAGGATCCCGTGTCGGTTTTATCCATCTGGTATTCAACCTCCTGATTGTCTGGAGTCTGACCGGTCTCTGGCATGGCGCAAGCTGGAATTTCATCCTCTGGGGACTTTATTATTTTGTTTTTATTGTGCTGGAGAATATCGTGCGGCGTGTGCAGAAGCGGCTGCAGGATCATAGCCGCGGGGGCTCTGCGGAGACAGAAGGGGCCGGAGAGGCGTCCGGGGAACAGAAAACACAGCCGCGCGGCAGTGTTCTCCTGCGCGCGGCGGGGCATGTCTATGCGCTTGCCGTAATCTTTTTTGGCTGGGTGCTGTTCCGTTTTACGGATTTTGCGGCACTCCGGAAGGTGCTTCTGATTCTGTCCGGCAGATCCGGGGCTGCCATGATGGATGCCGTTACCGCCATGACGCTTAAAAACAATATCTTTTTCCTGCTTGCGGCTGTTCTTGCATCGACATCTGCCGGCCGCCGGTTCGGGGAGAGCAGACGGAAGTCACTAGAACGGCTGTGCATCCTTGAAAATGTTAAAAAGCGGCATCTGCGGGAAGCCGGTGCTGCAGCAGAAGTGCAGGAGGAAGCGCTGACCAGGAGACGGCAGCGTGCAGAACGGATTTATTACTGCACAAGGATACTCTGGGTATTCTTACTGCTTTTTCTTTCCATTTTGTCTATGGTAGGAAACAGCTACACACCATTCCTTTATAATCAGTTCTGACAGGGCGGCTGCAGGGCAGGCCGGATACAGGATGCGCCTGCCGGAAGCAGAGCAGGAGGATACGGGGAAACGAAATGACCGAAAACGAAAATCAGGAATTCAACAGTCAAAACAGAACAAAAGGAAGCCGCCGGCAGCGTTTCCATGAGAACCGCTGGGGACGTCGGATGACCGTGCTGATCGGAGCCGCGGCGGTGTTCCTTCTTATATTATCTTTACTGCTTCCGCTCCGTCCGGATTATTCTGTGTCCGAGAAGCGGGCACTAAAGCAGTTTCCGGAGTTTACGCAGGCCTCTGTCATGGACGGAAGCTTTTTTAGCGCATTTACGGACTGGTTCTCGGATACTTTTCCGTTCCGTGAAAAAATCCTTTCTCTGCAGTCGGGCATGGAGAATTTTTACGGGCTCCGGAGTGCTGCCGTATACGGCGGCAAGGAAAAAGGCGGGGATGTGATCCCGACCGGCGCAGCCGGTCCTGCACCTACACTTGCATTTCCGGAGGACACAGCGGAGACAGCAGCCGGGGATACCGGAGAGGAGACGCTGGCGCCCGCAGCAGACGCATCCATGGCGCCGGGAGACAGTGCGGCGGCAGCAGCGATAGCCGCAGCCGGCAGCGGAAATACCGGAGAGACGGCAGCATTCGAGACGAATGCAGACGGCACGCTTAAAATCAGCGATGAGCCAAAGACACATGTGGATATTACCGGTGAGCAGGCCGGCAGCATTTATGTTGCAGACAACTGCGGCTATGAAATCTATTACTTCAACCAGGAAGGCGCCTCTGCCTATGCTTCCATGATCAATACAGTCAAGGCCGCTTTTCCGGACAGGAATATCTATGATATGCTGGTGCCGAATTCTTTTGGTGTGCAGCTGGATCCGAATCTGCAGGCAGAACTCGGTTCCTCCAACATGCAGCAGGGCTTTGATTATGTATACAGTCTCCTGGATCCGTCAGTCGGCCGGGTGCCGGTGTTTGATACACTGTCGGAGCATAAAAAGGAATACATCTACTTTCATACGGATCATCACTGGACGCAGCTCGGGGCATATTATGCGTACCGCCGGTTCTGTGAGGCAAAGGGCTTTGTGCCGCATGAGCTTACAGAGTACACACCTGTCCGGTATTCCGGCTTTTACGGGACTTTCTATTTTGCGACGAACCGGGCTGAGGCGCTTAAAAAGAATCCGGATACGATAGATGCCTACATCCCGATCGGAACCAATGATATGATTTATGTCAATAAAGCCGGGGAGCAGCAGCCGGCAAAGCTTGTCAATGATGCTTCCAAAATGGACAGCGGCAACCGCTACAACTGCTTCCTTTTAGGAGACAATCCGCTGACGGTTGTCGGAAATCCGCAGAAAACGGATGGCAGTGCCTGTCTCCTCATCAAGGAGTCATACGGGAATGCATTCGCGCCGTTCCTCACGGATCATTACCAGTATACCTATATTGTAGACTACCGGTACTTCCACGGAAACCTGACGGAACTGATCCGCAGCAACAATGTGCAGGACATCCTGTTCCTGAACAATGCCATGGCCGTTTCGAAAAAAACTTCCGAAAGAATGCTCGAATGTTTCCGCTGAAAACTACCATAGAAAGAGAGAACGTATGTTTATACACAATATGGTGGGATTGCAATAAAAGTTGTATGGCTATATAATGAGTGAGCTAAGTTGTATGAAGGGTGGACTATACTCTTTTTAAACAGCGAATAAACCGAAAAGGGGAACTATGGAACAGTTTATCATGAAAGGCGGAAAGCCACTGCATGGTGAGGTCATCATCGGTGGAGCTAAAAATGCCGCACTGGGTATCATTGCCGGCGCACTGCTGACGGATGATGATGTCACGATTGAAAACTTACCGGACGTACGCGATATCAATGTAATGCTGGAAGCGCTGAAGGAAATCGGCGCACGTGTCAACCGCACGGACCGGCATACTGTTATTATAAATGCTTTGGATGTTCACAACGTTTCTATTGATGATGAGTATATAAGAAAGATCAGAGCCTCCTATTACTTCATCGGTGCACTGCTCGGAAAGTATGAAAAGGCCTGTGTTCCGTTGCCGGGAGGATGCGCGATCGGCTCAAGACCGATTGATCAGCATATCAAGGGCTTCCGTGCACTGGGCACCGAGGTGCAGATCAGAAATGGCTATGTACATGCCGATGCGGTAAACGGACTGCATGCATCCCACATCTATCTGGATGTGGTGTCGGTGGGAGCTACCATCAATATCATGCTTGCCGCTGTTCTCGCAGAGGGCAGGACCATCATTGAGAACGTTGCAAAGGAACCGCACATTGTAGATGTTGCCAACTTCCTGAACAGCATGGGTGCGAATATCAAGGGCGCCGGTACCGATACGATCCGCATCAAGGGTGTAAAGCGTCTGCACGGCACCAGCTATGCGGTTATTCCGGATCAGATTGAAGCCGGAACCTTTATGTGCGCAGCAGCAGCCACAAGAGGAGATGTTCTTATTAAAAATGTCATTCCGAAGCATCTGGAGTCCATTACAGCCAAGCTTCTGGAAATGGGAAATACGATTTACGAGTACGACGAGGCTATCCGTGTGATCGGAGCCAGGGAGCAGAAGCCGACCGATATCAAGACGCTTCCGTATCCCGGATTCCCGACCGATATGCAGCCGCAGATGAGTGTGACGCTGGCGCTGGCACATGGCACCTCCATTGTGACCGAGTCCATTTTTGAGAATCGTTTCAAATATGTGGATGAACTGGCAAGGATGGGTTCCAATATCAAGGTGGAAGGTAATATCTCCGTGATTGACGGTGTTCCGGGCTTTACCGGCGCGACAGTCAATGCACTGGATCTCCGGGCAGGTGCGGCACTGGTTATTGCCGGGCTCGCAGCAGAGGGGGTTACAACGATCAACGAGATCGGCTTCATACAGAGAGGCTATGAGCACTTTGAGCAGAAACTCCAGGCACTGGGCGCAGAAATCGAGCTTGCGGACAGTGATTACGCACTGCAGAAATTCCGGATGAAGGTCGGCTGACCGCTGCAGGGGGAACTGTTCTGCAGGATAAAGTAATCCGCGATTCATTTAAGACAGCACAGAGGAGATGCCCCCGGAGGGATCGGAACGAAGCCTGCGGACGGGTATCAGGGCGAGGTATTTTTAAAGCGGACTGCTTTTTGAAAAAAGCGGCCCGTTTTTTAAATATTTGATTGACAAATAATTAACGATACAGTATAATGCCATTGTATTGATAAATAATTAACAATATCAGATGCAGAACCGGTATCAATTATTTGATCAATTAAAAGAACAGACGAAAGATCAATTGTTTTTCCACTATTTGAGGAGGAGCTACGATGAGTAATGAAACCAACAGCCCGGCAATTGTAAAAGACATGGACTCGCTTCTTGCAAAGATCAAATCTGTAAGAGAAGCACAGAAAATATTTGCTACATATACGCAGGAGCAGGTGGATGCCATTTTTAATGCGGCAGCAACTGCAGCGAACCAGGCACGTATCCCGCTTGCCCGGATGGCAGTAGAGGAAACCGGCATGGGCGTGGTTGAGGATAAGGTAATCAAAAACAACTACGCAGCGGAGTATATCTATAATAAGTATAAATATGTGAGAACCTGCGGCGTAATCGAGGAGGATCCTGCATTCGGAACAAAGACTGTTGCAGAGCCTCTGGGACTGATCGCAGCTGTCATTCCTACAACAAACCCTACTTCAACGGCAATCTTTAAGACACTGATCTGCCTTAAGACCAGAAATGCCATCATCATCAGCCCGCACCCAAGGGCAAAGAACTGCACGATTGCGGCAGCCAGAATCGTACTTGAGGCGGCAGTCAAGGCAGGCGCACCGGAGGGAATCATCGGCTGGATTGATGAGCCTTCTCTTGAGATGACAAATGAGATCATGCGTGATGCGGACTGCATCCTTGCAACAGGCGGTCCTGGCATGGTAAATGCCGCATATTCCTCCGGCACACCGGCACTCGGCGTAGGCGCAGGAAACAACCCTTGCATCATTGATGATTCTGCGGATATCGAGAATGCAGTTTCCTCCATCCTTCATTCCAAGACCTTTGATAACGGTATGATCTGTGCATCTGAGCAGTCTGTTACTGTTCTTGCAAAGGTATATGACCAGGTCAAGAAGGAATTCGAATACAGAGGCGCATACTTCCTGAACAAGGAGGAGATCGAGAAGGTCCGCAAGACCATCCTGATCAACGGTTCTCTGAATGCAAAGATTGTTGGACAGCCTGCATGGAAGATCGCAGAAATGGCTGGCGTAACCATTCCGCATGACAAAAAGGTTATCATCGGAGAGGTTTCGGATGTTTCAAAGGCAGAGCCGTTTGCACATGAGAAGCTTTCACCGGTGCTTGCAATGTACAAGGCAAAGGATTTTGCAGATGCACTGGACAAGGCAGAGACTCTTCTGATGGATGGCGGTCCCGGACATACAGCCTCTATCTTTATCGACCCGAGAGAGACAGAAAAGGTACATGAGCACGCAGTACGTATGCATGCCTGCCGTATCCTCCACAACATGCCTTCCTCACAGGGCGGTATCGGCGATCTTTACAACTTTAAGGTTACTCCTTCTCTTACCCTGGGATGCGGTTCCTACGGCGGAAACTCCGTTTCGGAGAATGTCGGCGTAAAGCATCTTTTAAACTATAAGACAGTTGCAGAGAGGAGAGAGAATATGCTCTGGTTCAGAACACCTTCCAAGGTTTATTTCAAGAAAGGCTGTATGCCGGTTGCTTTACAGGAACTGAAGGATGTTTACGGCAAGAAGAGATGCTTCATCGTTACAGACTCCTTCCTGGCATCTGCAGGCTACACAAAGCCGATCACAGACAAGCTGCACGAGATGGGCATTGAATACACCGTATTCTCCAA